>JAJDNY010000048.1 GCA_022340425.1 Desulfobacteraceae bacterium
GGCCCCGCACCCCAGCTAAAATTGGAAAACGCGGCGCTGCGGCTGGCTGATCTGGCTTTCAGCCTGCCGGAGGCCGGACAGCCGTTTTTCGAACTGCAAGCCGCCGAAGCGCGCGGCGCCAGCTTTGACCTGGACGCCCGACAGCTGGCGGTCGAAAAGCTGGAGATCAGCCGCGGCAGGGCGACGGCGGCCGTGACGGCCGACGGCACGCTGGACCTGCAGCGAATCGTCGGCAGTGGGTCTGCCGGCGGCGCCCCCCAGGACTCACCCGCTGCCGCAGACAGCCGGCCCTGGGCCTTTGGCATCAAGACGATCGCAATCCGGGAGATGGCGCTCGCCTACCGCGACGACCGCCGCACCCCGGCCGTCGCGGCGGAAATTGGCGCCTTCGGGGCCAACCTGGCCCTGGACGGGGGCTTTGCCGCCGGAGAGCCCGAGCTGCGGCTGGAACCCATCGCCGCTGAACTGGCGGATATTCGGCTGTCCGCCGACCAATCCGACCCGGTGCTGAAGGTGGCCCGCCTGGCGGTTGCGGAGGGCGCCTTTGACCTGGGCGGCCGGGCCTTCACGGCGTCGCGCATCGGCCTTGCGGGCGGGGAGGTCGACCTGGTCCGCGACCGGGAGGGCCAGATCAACCTGGCCCTGCTGCTGGCCGAGCGCGGTGCGGTGGGTCGTGGCGTTGAAGAGGCGGCCCAGGCCGGCACCCCCTGGCAGTTTGCGTCCCAGACCATTGAGCTGTCGGGTTTCGCCGTGGCCATCCGCGACCAGACCGTGAAGCCCGAGGGCGCGCTGATCACCCTCGACCCCCTGAACGTCACCTTGACCGGGGTGGACGGCAAATCCCCGACCGCCTTCGCCGTCGACCTCAAGGTCCGCCAGGGCGGCGCGGTCACGGTCCAGGGCAGCGCCGATCCCTCCAAAAAAACGGTGGGCGCAGACGTCCAGGTGGTGGACCTGGCCCTGCCCCCCTTTCAGCCCTACCTCGATCCCGTCGTGAGGCTCAACCTGGATTCCGGCACGTTCTCCACCCAGGGCCGGCTGGATTATGCCCCGAGCGCCGAAAAGGGGGAGCTGGCCTACGACGGCGGCTTCGACCTGGCCAAGCTGGTGCTCACCGAGCCCGGGGTCAAGGACACCTTTCTCGGCTGGCGAAATTTGAAAACCTCCCAGCTCAAATTGCGGCTGAAACCCGATCGGGTCGAAATCGACGCGCTCAACCTGGTCCGGCCCGTGGGCAAACTGATCATCGCCGAAGACCAGTCCGTCAACGTGGCCACGGTGTTCAAAAAGCCGGAAGGCGGAGCGCCGCCAGCCGCCACGGCAAAGGGCGGCCAGAAAATCTTTCCAGTCAAAATCCGCAAAATCCGGGTCCAGGAAGGCGACCTGACCTTTGCCGACCTGAGCCTGGTCATTCCCTTTGCCACCCAGATCCACCGCCTCACGGGGGTGATCATCGGGACCTCCTCGGCCAAGGATGCCCGCGCCCAGGTCGACTTGAACGGCCAGGTGGACGAATACGGCACCGCCCGCATCGGGGGTGAAATCAACGTCTTCGACCCCACAGGCTTCACCGACGTCGAGATGCGCTTCAAGAACCTGGAGATGGCCAACCTGACGCCCTACTCGGGCCAGTTCGCCGGCCGCAAAATCGATTCCGGCAAGCTCTCCCTGGAACTGCTTTACAAGATCGACAACAGCCAGCTTTTGGGCGACAACCAGATCGTGGTGGACCGTCTCAAGCTGGGAGCCCGGGTGGAGAGCCCCAAGGCGGTCAACCTGCCGCTTGACCTGGCCGTCGCCCTGCTGGAGGACCGCAACGGGGTGATCGACATCGGCTTGCCGGTCAAGGGCGACCTGAGCAACCCCGAGTTCAGCGTGGGGCACCTGGTCTGGAAGGCATTCGTCAACCTGATCACCAAGATCGTCACCTCGCCCTTCAGCGCCCTGGGCGCACTGCTGGGCGGGGAAACCGAAAATCTGGACATCGTGGCTTTCGAACCCGGCAAAAGCGAGGTGCCGCCGCCGGAGGCGGAGAAGCTGCAGCAGCTGGCCCAGGCCATGCAAAAGCGCCCCCAGCTCAAACTGGTGGTGCAGGGCCGCTTCAGCCCCCAAAAGGACGGCGAGGCGCTGCAAAACCTGGCGCTGCGCCGCGCCCTGGCCGCCTTCTCCGGCGACCGGGAGCTGGCCCCGGAGGAGGACCCCGGTCCGGTGGACTACAGCGACCCTGATACCCAACGGCGGCTGGAGAAGATGTTCCGGGAGCGCTTCGGGCGGCAGGCCCTGAAGGACTTCATGGCAGGCCTTGAGCCCCCGACCGGCAAAGCCCCCGCCGCCGGGCAGGAGGCCGCCCCCGACCCGGGACTGGTTTCCAAGGCGCTTTTCGCCCGCCTGGCGGCCGCGGAGGCCCTCCCCGAAACCGCCCTGCCCGCTCTCGCGGCCGCCCGGGCCGAGGCCATCGTCGCGCGGCTGACCACCGACGGCGGGATCGCAGCGGACCGCGTGACCACCAAAAACCCGGAGCCGGCGGGCGAGGAGGCCCCGGTGACCTCCAAGCTAACCCTGGATATCGTCCAGAAACCGTCGTAGGGGAGGCCGCGCCCTGCCACCGGCAGGGATTTTATTTGAGCATAAAAAAACCTGGTCCTCTGGGCCGGAATTATTTATTCCCGCGACCCTGCGCGAGTTCCACAGGGTCCGCCGGCTGCGAGAAGCGCAGGACAGCCCGAAGGGCCCCGGGACGCAAGCGGTTTTTTTTGGTTCGTTTTCTTGTCCGCACAAGAAAATGAACACAGCCGAATCGGAATTGCCGACTCCCCCCTGCCGCGGGGTCCCCAGCAAAGTCCCTTTCTGAAAAAAAAACGCACGGCGAGGTAGGAGCCTTTTTTCGGTGGTCCCCCAATTATTTGCAATCAGCGCTTGCTTTTTAAAACGGCTGTGGTATCTTCAGAGCAATCAATAAAGGCTCGGCATCAAGTGCCGGGCCGGTTTCGTTCTTAGGGAAAACTCCATTTGCAAAAGTGGCAGCCTGAAGTTTGAAACTATGAGAATTTTTTGAAAGGAGGGTATGTCACCATGGCAAATGGAACCGTAAAGTGGTTTAACGCCAGCAAAGGCTTTGGCTTCATCGAGCAGGAAGACGGCCCGGATGTGTTTGTTCATCATTCGGCCATCAACGCTTCCGGCTTCAAGTCGCTCAACGACGGCGACCAAGTGACCTTTGAAGTTCAGCAGGGTCCCAAGGGTCCTTCTGCAGTCAACGTCACCGTAGTCTAAGTCCGAGCCGTTAGCGCTAAAAAAAAGGCATTTTCGCCCCTCGGGGCGGGAATGCCTTTTTTATTTTCGTCTGCCCGCCCCATCACAGGCGCACATGCCCCCACCGGTGATTGACCCCCGCCCGCGGGATGCATAAATTTGTTTAACTGTATTCCGCCGCTGCAGGCAACCCGCCCAACGCAAGCCAAAGGAGAGCCAAAATGAACGTCACCGTGAAGTGTTTTGCCACCCTGGCCGAAGCCGACAGTTGCGACTACCGTGACAGCACCCCCTACGAACTGCCCGCCGGCGCCGCCGTCAAGGACTTGATGGCGCGGATAAACGTTGCCGAGGACCAAGTCAAGCTGGTGTTCATCAACGGGAAAAAAGTCGAGCCCAGCGCCCGGCTGGCCGACGGCGACCAGGTGGGACTGTTTCCGCCGGTGGGGGGGATGTAGCCGCCGGATGGCAAGTGCCGGAAATAGCGCGTCAAACCGAGCAGAAGGGCGAAAAAATGGAACAAGACCATCGCAGCGCGCCAAATCCCATTGTCACGCTGGCAGACGGCGCCCAGACCCACCTCAGCCGGCTGTGGCAGGACCAGCCGCTGGTCCTCGTCTTTTTGCGGCATTTCGGCTGACCGTTTTGCCGCGAGCAGGTGGCGCAGTTGCGCCGCGCAAAGCACCGCTTCGACCAGGCCGGCGCCCGGGTTGTGCTGGTGGCCATGGGCACCCCGGCGGAATCCAACGTTTTCGCCCGGGAACAGGCAATCCCGTTTGAGATGGTCTGCGATCCGGAGCGAAAGGTGTACCAGGCCTTCGACCTGGAGCAGATCACACCCCGGGGGTTTCTCAGGCCATCCGTCGCCCTGAAGGGGGTCATGGCCATGGCCAGAGGGCACGGCATCGGTCTCCCGGTGGGGGATGTGCGCCAGCTGCCGGGGGTTTTCATCATCGACCCCAGCGGCACGATCGTCTTCAGCCACTTCGCCGCCGACCCGGCCGATCACCCGGCGCCGGAGGAGATCCTAACGGCGTTGGCCGCGGTCTGACCGGACCGCGGCGCCACCGGCGCCGGAGAGTTCAGGAATCCTCATCGGGTGCGGCGTGTTTGACCAGATCGGCCATGGCCACGTGCTGCAGCGCCGCTTCATGAGTGGCCCGCAGGATCACCGGCGGCGCCACCCCAGCCTCCAGCGCCTCCTGCCAGCGCAGGGCGCACAGGCACCAGCGGTCCCCGGGCTTGAGACCCGGAAACCCCAAGCGCGGCTGAGGGGTGCTGAGATCGTTGCCCATGATTTGGGTGATGTGCAAAAACTCGTCCGTCACCCGCACGCAGACCGTATGGGAACCAACGTCAGTCGGGCCGGTGTGACAGCTGCCGTCGCGAAAAAAGCCGGTCAGCGGCGACAGCGAGCAAGGTTCCAGTTCGGTGCCGAGCACATTTTGCGCCTTTGTCATATCCTGGGTCCTTTCCTTCAGCAGTCGGCGGCGGGCGCCGGTCTGGTAAACGTTTCCGCAAAAAGCCGTTTCACTGCGACAACGTAATCAGCCCGTGCCCGAAGGCAACAGCTGGGGCCCTCACCGTGGCGGGTCCTCCTTCCCAGCCTCCGGGGCCGCCCCCTTCCCTTTCAGAAGCGCCAGCGCCAGGGGCCCCACCGCGCTTCCCAGGCCCATGACGACAAAGGCCGCACCCCAAGCCAGGGTGGGGGTGCCCTGCAGAAGATCCAGGGCAAGGCCTGTCGCCAGCGGCCCCAGAAAGGCCGCCGTGAACCCCAGGGTGGAATGCACCGCCAGCGTTGCGCCGCGGCCGCCGGCCGGCGCGCTGGCCACCGCCCCGGCGGTCAGCGAGGCCGAGTCCCCCAGCACGGCAACCCCGTAGAAAAGCGCCAGAGCCACCACCACCCCATAGGGCAGCGGGGCCGCGAAGCCGACCCCGAAGCCCAGCAGGGCCGAGACCAGCATGATGGCGACAATGGTCTTGGGCCGCCCCAAGCGCCGGCAGAGCTCGTTTCCGCCGATGCTGGCGGGCAGGCCGATGAGATTCACCAGGGCCACCACCTGGGTGGGGCTCAAGCCGGCCGCACCCCCAGGCTGCAACTGGCGGCTGAATGCCAGAAAGGCCACCATCCAGGAGCGCAGGCTGAAGAGCTCCCACATGTGGGCGGCATAGCCTAGGATGTAGGCCATGGCCTGCCGGCTGCGCAGCACCACCGCCAGACCGGCGGCGAAGCGGGGGGCGGCCAGGTTCCTGTCCACCCGCCCGGGGGGGGCGCCGAACCCCGCCAACAGCACGCCCGCCAGGGTCAGCAGCCCCGAGGCGGCGAAGGCCCAGCGCCAGCCCAGGGCCGCGTGAACCTCGCCGGCCAGCAGGTAGGAGAGGCTCGCCCCGACGCTGAAAGATGCCGTGTAGAAGGAGACGTAGCGCGATTGGCGCGGCCCCGCGACATGGTCGCTCAGGAGCTTCAGCCCCGGCATGTAGACGCCGGCCAGACTGACCCCGGCCAGAAAGCGGAAAACCAGCGCCGACCAGAAGCCCTCTGCCAGCCAGGCAAAGCCCAGCGCGGCCGCGACCCCGGTGAGCAGCCCGAAAAGCAGGATCCCGCGGGCGTCACGCCGGTCGGTCAGGACGGTCAAAAGCGGCACCGCGAGCACATAGGCCCCGTAGTAGACCGCGCTCAACCAGCCGGCCTGGACGTTGCTCAAGCCCCAGGCCTCGAGAAAAAAGGGCAGCAGCGCGGCAAAGGTCGCCAGCCCCGCCAGCCCGAGGATTTCCACCCCGCAAAGCAGCAGGGTCACCCCCAGCGGCGCTCTGGGCTCATCTGGCATGGCCGCCCGGCCCCGGCGTGAGGTCAAAGAGGTCGCTGGGTGACCTACGCCTGGTTTTGGGGGGAAATATCGGCCTCCGGAAAGATGAGCTTGGCCCCGGTGGGAGCCCGAAAGGTGCTAGCGAGCATTGGGAGAGGGGCTTTGAGAATTTTGGGAATATCATCGCAGTTGTCGCTGGACTGGCTATTTGTTGATTCAAATAAAGAAATTCACTATCAGTGACAAAAACGAGGGCAGCAAGGGGATGACGATCATTCCCAGAAAAGCCTCGATTGATTTGAAATTAAAGGGCCACACGGGAATTGTCTGGATCAGATTGTTACGGGTTTCCTCCAGCTTCTCAAAAATTTTAACGCCGTTTTCCAGGTTCGCATTTTGGAAATCGGCGCGAATCAATTCTTCAAACAGCATTTTCTCTTTTTGACTTATGCGGGATATGAGCCTCTCTTTTTCCGCCTTCATTTGGTAGTGTGGAGCACCCAGCGGGAAAAAAAACAGCAGCGGCGCCAATATGGCATAGCCGCCGAGCATCAGTGGATTTCCGATGTCTGAAAACAGGGAGAGATCCTGAACCATTATTTTATCGATGACCTTCAGGGAAATATACACTCCGAACAGTAGGAGAATGTAGTTGAAAAACATACAGGTGCTGCTGATCCGCTTGAGCCCACAGCTCCCATCAGGATGCCAAGGGTCCAGTTTGATATTGAACTTCCCGGCATTGAAAAATTCGTGAAGCCCCCAGGAAAAGATCACCACCTTCCAAATCAAAACCAGAGCCCAGTATATCAGGACAACTTGAATCAACGCAGCATAGGCCCCCACAGGCGTGAGCCCTTGTCGGCTGCTTAGAACATCCATCAGGATCGGCCCTCCCACCATCCAGCTTGGATCCTCATGATCCAAAATCTGCTGGAAATACAAATAGTTCAAGACAAATGTGGCCCCCATGAAGACCACGGGGTGAAGGTAACCGTTAAACCGGGCCGCAAGCCACTTACGGAAATTGTCGATTTGTTCGGGTTGCTTTTCTTGAAGCGTGTTTTCGAAGAGGTATTCAAATAAATCGGGGATCCCCTGATAAAATCGAAGGGTTAACCCGATGACGAATGGAAACAGATACAACAGTGAAATAGACCAGCTGATGTTCTCCAGGTAAGTGACATAGTCATCGGAGTTCTCCCCCCCTGTAATAACCGCCCAGACCGTCAGGCTGAGGGATACCAGCAAAAAAAAGAGAATCCCCAATCTAACCGGCGTTACAAATTTACAGGACGCGATGGCTTTGATCACAGGTTCAGTTTCGTAGACCTGAAAATGAAAGCGTGATTCAGTTGTCATTTTTCCAACTCCCCAATGCGGTGCGCCGTCCAGAGGGCGAAGTTTTGTTTAAACGCAACCCTGCAGTGGTGACACTGGCAACACGGCCGGTGAATAGGCCACGGAACCGTTCTTTGCCTCAAGACGCGGGCGGAAGGTTTTTCCGTTTCATCTCCAGCAGCCCGATTGCCAGGATGTTGGTCAGCAGCAGCAGGCCGATGCCGGTGACGCCGGCCCAGCCGAAGGCCTGGTAGCCGTAGCCGCTGACGGTGATCCCGACCGACCCGCCCAGGTAGTAGAGAGGGCAGGTAATTGAAGAGCACCGAGAAAATCCAGAAGGCGCTGAAGGCAACCGCAAAGATCCGCAGCAGATCGGGGCGCGCGATCAGTGCGAGAAACCCGTCGCCGCGGGCTTCAGCGCCCGCTTCACGCGCCTCGCGCGGCAGCCACAGCAGTGCGGCGAGCGTGGCGGCGGCGCTCAGCAGCGAGGCTGTGACAAAGGCCCAGCGCCAGTCCAGCGGCGGGTGAATCCAGCCGCCCAGCAGGCGGCCCCCCAGACCGCCGGCAACCGTGGCGGCAACGTAGGACCCCATGACCACGTTGAACCGTTCCACCGGCAGGCTGCGGGCCAGGTAAGCGACCAGGCAGGTGGTCATGGTCGGGATAAAGAGGCCCTGGACAAAGCGGAACACGATCAAGAGCGCCATCTGATGGGTGACGGCGCAGAGGAGGCCGAAAAGGGTCAGGACGATACCGCCGACGGCGATCAGCGGTTTGACGGGGAAGCGGTCGGCCAGGCGGCCGAAGGGCAGGTTGGCCAGGGCGATCCCCACGATCACGGCCGAGACGGTGTAGGACGCCTGTTTCTCGTCCATCCCGAACTCCTGCCGGATCACCGGCAAAACGGGCTGCACCAGGTAAATGGCGGTGAAGCTGGCCGAGACCAGGGTTTGCAGGCCAAAGGTGCCAACGGCTGACAATTCCGTAAAAAGGCCAACTTCTGCGTTGCGCTGCATCTCGAAGTCGCTGCGGCCTACAGGTGTATGCCTCACTCCTCGAGATTTGCGCGCCTTGAAATAGGCCATTTTACGAAACTTTTTGGATTTTAACTTACTGGTTCATCAACGGCGCGTGGGGGCATCGTCTTCCTGTGGGGGGCCGCCGCGGGTGCTGTAGGGGCCTTGCCGCCGAAAAGCGGGCGCCCGCAGCCGGCAAGCTGGGTGCCGCACCGGCGGCGCTCAGAACCCCGGCAGTCTGAATTTCAGCGTGACCTCGCCGGTCTCGCGGTCGATCTGCACCATCCGGCCGTCGGCGGCGGTGGGGGTCAGCTTCTGGCCCGTGACCATCTCCAGCAGTCCGCCGACAAACTGCATCCCGGTGTTGAGCACGGCCTCGATCTTTTCGGGCGGCTGGGAGGCCAGGAGATGGGCCCCGCCGTCGAGCTGGGCGGGAGCCCCGGCGTTTGGCGCCGAAGACGCCGACTCGGCCTCCTCGCCGGTGACGTCCAGGGCCTCCCCGGCCTTTCGGAGGGCTTCGGGGTTGAGGAAGTGGGGCGTGTCCTCGGGAATCTCTTCCGGCGCCGCGGCGGGCGGGGCGGACGCCTCCAGGCTATCGCCCAGCATCTCGCGCAGGCGGTTGACCAGCTCGGTGCGTTTTTCGTGGGAGAAGGTCACCAGATCGGCGCCCCCCTCGAAGACCCCTTTGAAGAGGTCGGTCTTGAGTTGAATGCCGGCCAGTATTTTCTCCTCGATGCTCTCCTTGGCCACCAGGTTGATCACGTTGATGCAGCGGCTTTTCTGCCCGATGCGGTTCACCCGGCCGACGCGCTGCTTCAGGCGCGCCGGGTTCCAGGGCAACTCGAAATTCAGCACGCAGTCCGCCGCCTGCAGGTTGAGCCCCGTGCCGCCGGCATCGGTGGAGAGAAAGACCCGGCAGTCGGGGTTGTGGGTGAACTCGTCGATCAGCGCCTGGCGTTTCGGGACCGGCACCTTGCCCGAGAGTTCCACGAACGGGATACCGGCATCCGAGAGGTGGCGGCCGATGAGGTAGGTCATGGTGGTCCACTCGGAGAAGATCACCATCTTGCGGTTGCTCTGCACCACCAGCTCGTCAACGATCCCGCGCAGCTCGTCGAGCTTGGGGGAAATCTTGGTTTTACGGTCGATGAGGTAGGTGGCGTTGCAGGCCTGACGCATCCGCAGCAGCAGCTCCTGCATGCGCCGCAGGTCGACCGGGGTCAGAAACTTCTTGTGGAGCAGCGGCATCAGGGCCTGGGCGTAGCCCGCGTGCAGCTTGCGCTGCTGGTGGTGCAGATCGATGTAGTAGGTGTTCTCCACCTGTTCGGGAAGATCGTTAAGCACCTCCTCCTTGCGGCGGCGGATCACCAGGCCCTGCAGCCGCTGGTGCAGCCGGTCCAGGTTGCGGTAGCCGACGATCTTGTTTTTGGTGCTGCGGCTGAGCATGAAATGCTCGGCCGCAAAGCGCCACAGCGGCGAGAGCAGCCGCGGGTCGAGAAACTGGACGATGGAGTAGACGTCCTCCAGCTTGTTCTCCAGGGGGGTGCCGGTCAGGACCAGGGCATGCCGCCGCGGCAGGCGCTTGACGGCATCGGCGGTCTTGGTGGAGAAATTCTTGATCCGCTGGGCCTCGTCCAGGATCACGAGGTCCGGCTCGAAGCGCCGGAGGGTGCTAACATCGCGCAGCACGGCCTCGTAGTTGGTGATCTTGAAATAGGCCGGGTCCTCGAGATAGGTCTCCCGGCGTTTTTTAGGCGGGCCCGACACGACCACCGCCTTTTGGTCCGAGAACCGCTCGATTTCCCGGCGCCACTGCTCTTTCAGGGAGGCCATGGTGACCACCAGCACCTTGCTGAAACCGAAAACCTCCTTTTTCAGGGTGGCCAGCGCGATGGCCTGCAGGGTCTTGCCGAGGCCCATCTCGTCGCCGATCAGGGCGGCATCGCGGTAGAGCCCGAAACGCACCCCGTCCTCCTGGTAGGGGTAGAGCCGGACCTTAAGGTTGGGCGGCGGCGGCGGATTCTTCTCGGCCAGCTCGACCAATTGCCGGCGTTCGGCGTCCCGCGCCAGGGCCGCGAAGACCCCCTCCTGGACCCGGACCTGCTTGTTGCCGTCCAGCTGCGGCAGCACATTCCATAAGGGGGCCATGCCATCTCCGGTGTAGGCCCCGTGCTGGTCGAAGCACGGCGCCAGGATCCGCCGCAGGTCCACGGTCTGGTCCTTGGGCAGCTCCGAGAAGACCCGCGGGGCGGCATCGGCCGAGTCCCAGTAGAGATCCACGAAAGGGAAGCGTTCCTGCGCCAGACGCTTGGCGAAGTCTTTGCGGCGCTTCAAACGCTGGGTCAGGCAGATGAGATGCTTGCAGGTTCCCAGGCGGTTGATGAGGTAATCGGGGCAGGTGCAGTGCCCGCCGCCCTGGTCCGGGGTGTGCAGGGTCACCGTGTACTGCCGCCCGTTTTCGGTTTCCAGCAGGTGCTGCCCCTTGAGCATCTCGCCTTCGGTGATCTTGAAATGCTCGTTGCGAGCGCGGCTTTTACGGTCCTCCAGGGCCTGGGTGCGGATCTCCTCGGGGGTGAGAAAGGCCTCCTGGTCCGGCTCGGGCGGCGACTGCCGGGCTTGACGCGCGTCCAGCAGGTCCTTGGTGTAGAGCAGGACCGCCACGGTGTGTTTGCAGCCGTTGCCGGGATAGGGACAGGAACACGAGGTGGCCAGCGCCTGGCCGCCGAGATCGACGCGGGTGGTGTAGTCGCCGTAGCTGCCGTCCACTTGGTAGGCGAAGCGCCCGGCTTCAAAATCCTGGTCCTCCAGAATGAAGGCGCCGTTTTCGTAAAGGCGCAGCCCCCGTTTGTAGATCAGGAAAGAGTCGGCCACGTCGTGGCGGATGAGGTCGCGGGTCAGGGCGAACATGCAATGGTCTCCTTTCAGTGGGGTGCAAGCCGCGGCGGTGCTTCAGGGGCGCTGGCCGGCGGGCATGGGCGGCACCAGCAAGGTGGGGTCGATGCGCTGCTCGAACCAGTTCATGCGCCAGTCCAGGTGGGAACCGGTGACCCGCCCGCTGGCGCCCACGCGGGCGATCACCTCGCCCTGGCGAACGGCCTGCCCCTCGCGCACCAGGATGGCGCTCAAATGCAAAAATGTAGAGGACACCCCGTGGCCATGGTCGAGGATCAGGGTGCGGCCGGAGAAGAACATGTCCGGGTGGACCAGGCTGACCACCCCGTCGGCCGGGGCTTTGACCGGGGTGCCGGCCGGGGCCGCGATGTCGACGCCGTAGTGGGGCCGGCGCGGTTCGCCGTTTAGAATCCGCTGGCTGCCGTAAACCCCCGAGATCCGGCCGTGGACCGGCCAGATGAAGCCCCGGGCGAAATCGGTGCGTGGGTCGTCGCGCTCGCGGGCCGTGCGCGCCAGCGCCGCCTCCCGCCGGATGCGCTTGAGGTCCTCGGGCGCCGGCGTCACCTTGCGCTGAGGCAGCCCGCCGATCCGCTGGATATCGTAGCTGCGGGCGGCGATGCGCACCGGGTGGCGTGTTTCACCGCCGTCGGCGGTGCGCAGGGTGAGGACGGTTTCCAGCGGCGCATCACGGTCAAAGCCGATCACGAAAAGCCCGTCGGGCGAAAGGCGCAAGGTGCGCCCCTGGAAGGCGACCGTGGTCCCCGGCGCCGCCCGGCCGATCAGCAGGCCCCCCTGCACCCGCTGGCCCTTCAGCTCGATAGCGGCTGCCGGCGCCGTCAGGGCCAGCAGAACCAGACCAGAGACCAGGGGGCGCCAAAAGATGGTGTGCATGACTTCAACCCCGTTTCAATTCTGACGGTTCCGTAAAAAGCCCAAGTTCTGCGTTGCGCTGCATCTCGAAGTCGCTGCGGCGTACCTTAAGTACGCCTCACGCCTCGAGATTTGCGCGCCTTGAACTTGAACTTTTTTCGAAACCGTCTGGTTTTTGACTTTTTACCGCTTTATCAATTCTGACGGTTCCGTAAAAAACCCAAGTTCCCCGTTGCGCCGCGTTTCGAAGTCGTCGCGGCCCCGACCGGGCCCCTACTCAAATTTGCGCTTGAATTCCAGAAACTCCGCACGCAGGTCGTCCAGCGCCTGCCGCAGACCCGCAACCGCCTGTTCCAGCGCGGCGATCCCTTCGGAGGAAGCCGCGCCAGGCCCCGGTGCGGCGGCCGACACGGGTTCGCCCCTTTCTGCCTCCGGCTCCGGTGGGCAGAAGCAGTGGGCAAAACGGTTTTCCTTGTGCCCCGGCCGGCGGGGGAGTTCCGCCGCAAACGGCCCCTGCTCGTGGGCGATCAGCCTCTGCAGGGTGTGCTCCACCGCGGCCAGGCCGCCAAACTCCAGCAGCCGGGCGCTGCGCGCGCGCAGTTCACCGGCGGTCTGGGGCCCGCGCAGGAGCAGTTCACACAGCAAGGCGAGTTCGCTTACGGAAAAATCGGCCGTGTCTTTCAGGTTGTGCTCGTACTTGGGGACGCGGCTGCCCTGGGTCTTGACCTGCCAGACCAGCCGCCGGCGGCGCAGCCCGTCCAGCCCCCGGATGACGGCCGCCTCGTCCAGGGTCATGACCGGGTCGCGGTTGGTCTTCTGGTTGCAGGCGGCAATCAGGGCGTTCAGGGTCAGCGGGTAATAGTCGGGGGTCGCCATCTGCTTTTCGATCAGCGCCCCCAGGATGCGGGCTTCGACGGGATCCAGCGAAATATCCATGCGGTTCCTCCGGCTGCCGGCGCTGCCGCCGGCAAAATGGGGATGATCCCCCGCCACCGACGGGCGCCCCCTGCCCCGCCGGCGGGAAAATCAAGGGGCGGACATGCGGGTTTTTTTACCACGCTTTGGGAAAAACTGGGAAGAAAAATGAAAAAAATCGGTCCCCCGCCGCACAATCCGCTTGACGCGCGCAGGGGGCGGCCGCACCATACAGTCGATGAGCCAAAACCGGACCGCGGCCGCCGGGAATACATCCCGGGGCAGCACGACCGCCGCGCCCCTTGACCAGGAGCCACGCCCATGCTGGTGAATGCCTATCCCGGCTTCGACTGCCACATCCACAGCAGCTTTTCGGACGGTTGCGCGAGCCTCGAAGCCATGGCCCGCAGCGCCGTTGCCCGGGGTCTGAACGGTGTGGTGTTCACCGACCACATGCCGCTGCCCTTCGAAAACCGCTATGCCCTGGCGCATCGACGGTTGGAGGCCTATCGCGCCGAGATCCAGGCCGTGCGCCGGCGGATGAGCGGCCGCCTGCAGGTGCTGATGGGACTGGAGATGGAATACCTGCCTTCCCACGGCGCCTGGAGCCGAGAGATCGCCCAAGACCCCTGGGACGTCCTGATCGCATCGGTGCACCAGCTGGAAGAGAAAGGCCGGCGTTTCCTGATCAACGGCACTGCGGCGGAGTTCGTCACGGCCCTGGAAACCGGTTTCGGGGGGGACCTCCGGCGCCTCTGCGAGGCCTACTACCGACAGAGCATCGCCATGGTTGAAACCGGCCTGTTCCGCATCCTGGGCCACCTGGACGTCCTGGGCAAACACAACCGCAACGGACGCTTTTTCGACGAAAGCGCCCCCTGGTACCGGGAGTTGGTGGCCGCGCTGCTGGCGGCCGTCGGGCAGGCCGGAATGGTGGTGGAGATCAACACCGGCGGTCTGGACCACGACGTCCGCAGCGCCTACCCGGGCCCCCGGATTCTGGCGGCTATCGAGAAGAAGGGGATTCCCGTCTGCCTCTCCTCGGATGCCCACCGGCCGGAGGATGTCGCCCGCCACTTCGCGCGTTTCCCGACGGCGGCTCAGCAGGAGCCCTGACGGCACCGGCGCCGAGTGCCGTTCAGGTTCTCGGGTGCCATTTGCGCCAACCGCGGTAGGCCGCCAGCTCACCCTGCAGCGCGTTGATGATGGTGGTCAAAACGGCCAGGTCATCCATGAAGCCCAGCAGCGGGATGAAGTCGGGAACCAGATCGGTGGGGACGAGGAAATAGATCAGGCCGGCTGCGATCACCCCCAGGGTGATCCCGTCCAGCCGGTAGCGGCCGGCGACGGCATCCCGAAAAAGACCATACAGATCGTTGACCGCTGCCATGACCTTGCCGAAGACCGGCGTGGCCCGCTGCATTTTGCGTTCGAAAGCCCCCTTCTCGTCATACGCCTCGAAATCCCGCCCGCCCGCAAACCGCAGCATCCGATCATACGTCTTGCGCCGCCCGGGATCGCCCAGGACGTGATAGGCCTGGTTCAGGACCTTGGTGATCTCCTCTGCCTCGGCCTGCCGCTGGGGGTTTTTGTCAGGGTGAAACTCCTTGAGCTTGCGGTGGTAGGCATGCCGGATCTCTGCCGCGGGGGCTGCGGGATCGACCTCCAGGAATTCGTAGTAGTTGGGTGATGGGTCCATGGCGACGGTTTCCGCTGGGATGGCGCACGGCAGTTGGCGGACAGTAGGCAATGATCGCTGGCCTGTCAACCGCCATCAGTCCACCAGATGCTGAAAAAGCGGATTAACCCCTTTCCCGGCCATCCGGTGGCGGGATGGCCGCCGACTGCAAGCGGTGGGATTTGACAAAAAGGCTTCGATCCTTACCCCTTCTGGAACGCGGCTGCCACCGGAGGGTGCGGCCCGTCCACAACCGTTTGCCATCAGGGGGCATCCACGGCCCGGCACCATCTGCCGCCGGCCGCCGCCCCCCGGGGAGGACCGATCCGATGCCCCATAGAGTCTCTTGCCGATACTGCCTGATCGCCCTGTTGGCCCTGGGGCTTGCCATGCCCATGCTGTCGCCGGCCGCCGCTCAGCCGGCAGCTCCCGTGATCCTCAAGGAAGTGCGCCGCGACCGCTTCGTGGATCGCGTGGAAGCTTTGGGCACCCTGCGCGCCAACGAGAGCGTCGATCTGACCGCGACGGTGTCCGAAACGGTGACCGACATCCATTTCGAAGATGGTCAACGGGTCGCCCGGGGGGACATCCTGGCGGAGATGACCAGCCGGGAGGAGCACGCCTTGCTGGAGGAGGCCCTCTCCACCGTCACCGAAGCCAAGAGCCAGTATGAGCGCGTGCGCCCCCTGGCCCAGCGCGGCTCGGCTTCCCAATCCCTGCTGGAGCAGCGGCGGCGCGAGTACGAGACGGCCCGGGCGCGGCTGCAGGCCATCGAATCCCGCCTGCGCGACCGCCTGGTCATCGCGCCGTTTGACGGTGTCGTGGGCTTGCGCAACATCAGCGTGGGGACCTTCATCGAGCCGGGGGACCTCATCACCACCCTGGACGACGACAGTGTGATGAAGCTGGACTTTACCGTGCCGGCGGTTCACCTGGCAACCCTGCGTCCGGGGCTGCCCATCGAAGCGCGGTCGGCCGCTTTTACCGGGCGCGAGTTCCAGGGCACGGTGACCAGCATCGACAGCCGCATCGACCCGGTGACGCGTTCCATCACCGGCCGGGCCGTGCTGGCAAACCCGGAGCGGGAGCTGAAGCCGGGGCTGTTGATGAGCCTCGCACTGCTCAAAAACCCCCGGGATGTTCTGGTCGTTCCGGAAGAGGCCCTGATCCCCAGCGGGCAGCAAAACCACGTCCTGGTGGTGGACCCGAACGCTCCGCAGCCGGTCGCCCAGCAGCGCCCGGTGACCATCGGCGCCCGCCGGCCGGGGGAGGTGGAAATCCGCGAGGGCCTCGAAGCCGGCGAATTCGTCGTGATCCACGGCACCCTCCGCGCCCGGCCGGGCCAGCCGGTGAACGTGACGGCCGTGGCCGCTGGCGACGAATCCCTGCAGGACCTGCTGACCCGGGCGCAGGGGAGGACCGAGTGATGCTGCTCTCCGACGTTTCGGTCAAACGCCCGGTCTTCGCCTCGGTGATCTCCCTGCTGCTGGTGATCTTCGGCCTGGTGGCCTTCGGGCGGCTGCCCCTGCGGGAGTACCCGGACATCGACCCGCCGGTGGTCTCCATCGACACCCGCTATCCCGGTGCGGCGGCCAATGTCGTCGAAACCCAGATCACCCAGCCGATCGAGGAGCGCATCGCGGGCGTCGAGGGCATCGCCGCGATTTCCTCCAGCAGCGAGGACGGACGGTCCGTGGTGACGGTGGAGTTCAACACCGGCCGGGATGTGGACGGAGCGGCCAACGATATCCGCGACCGGGTCGCGGGCATCCTGGACGACCTGCCCGAGGAGGCCGAAGCGCCCGAAATCCAGAAGGTGGATTCCAACGAAGACGTGATCATGTGGCTGAACCTGACCAGCGACCGCCTGGGCGTGCCGGAGTTGACCGATTACGCCGAGCGCTACCTGGTAGACTATTTCAGCGTCCTGGACGGCGTCGCCCGGGTGCGGGTCGGCGGCGGTCAGCGCTATGCCATGCGGATCTGGCTGGACCGGCAGGCCATGGCGGCCCGCAATATCACGGTGGCCGACGTCGAGGACGCCCTGCGGGCCGAAAACTCGGAGCTGCCGGCGGGCAGCATCGAATCACGCCAGCGGCAGTTCACGGTGCGCGTCCAGCGCGCCTTTCGCACCGCCGGGGACTTCGCCCAGCTGGTCATCGCCCGGGGGGAGGACGGACACCTGGTGCGCATGGGGGACATCGCCCGGGTGCAGCGGGGCACCGAAGAGGACCGCACCTTCTTCCGGGGCAACGGTGTCTCCATGGTGGGAATCGGTATCATCAAGCAATCCACGGCCAACACGATCCAGGTGGCGCGCGCCGCCAAGGCGGAAATGGAGCGCCTCAACCCGACCCTGCCCGAGGGCATGACCATCGCCCAGAGCTACGACACGTCGGTTTTCGTGGAAGGCGCCATCAACGAGGTCTACAAAACCCTGGCCATCGCCATCCTCCTGGTGGTGGTGGTGATCTACCTCTTTCTGGGCAGCGTCCGGGCCACCCTGGTTCCCGCGGTGACCGTGCCGGTTTCCATCGTCGCCAGTTTCATCGTGCTCTATGCCCTCGATTTTTCGGTCAACCTGCTGACCCTCCTGGCGCTGGTCCTGGCCATCGGGCTGGTGGTGGACGACGCCATCGTGGTTCTGGAGAACATCTTCCGGCGCATGGCCGAAAAAGGCGAATCCCCGCTGGTGGCGGCATACAGGGGCACCCGCCAGGTGGGCTTTGCGGTGGTTGCCACCTCGCTGGTGCTGATCGCGGTCTTCGTTCCGATCGCGTTTCTGGAGGGCGACGTGGGCCGCCTGTTTTCCGAGTTCGCCCTGACCATGGCGGCGGCCGTGGCCTTTTCCAGCATCGTGGCCCTCAGCCTCTCCCCGATGCTGGCCTCGAAGATCCTGAAAAGGCCCTCCAGCGGCCCTCCCCGCGGCGTCGCGGCGGGGACCGACGCCCTCTTCCGGTGGACGCGCAGGCGCTACCGCCGCCTGCTCAACCGCAGCCTGAAGCACCCCCTGCCAGTTGTCGGGCTCTTTGTCCTGCTGCTGGTGGCAGCGGCCTGGCTCTTGGTTCAAATTCCCACCGAATACGCCCCCCAGGAGGACCGGGGCGCATTTTTCGTGATCGTCAACGGTCCCGAGGGGGCCTCTTTCGCCTACATGCAGGAGTACATGGACGAAATCGAGCGCCGCCTGATGCCATTCGTCACCAGCGGCGAGGCCACCCGGCTGCTGGTGCGGGCCCCGCGCACCTTCGCCAACTTCGAGAACTTCAACACCGGGATCGTGATTTTCGTTCTGGATGACTGGGACCGCCGCCGGTCCGCCTGGACCATCATGGAGGACGTGCGCGCCCGCCTGGCCGGTCTTCCGGGGGTGCGAGCCTTCCCGGTCATGCGCCAGGGCTTCGGGGCTTCCATCCAGAAACCGCTGCAGTTCGTGCTCGGCGGCGGCACCTACGCCGAACTAGCCCAGTGGCGGGATATCCTGCTGGAACGGATCGCGGCCGACAACCCGGGGCTGGTGGGGATCGACTGGGACTACAAGGAGACCAAACCGCAGCTGCAGGTCAGCATCGACTACGACCGCGCCGCCGATCTGGGGGTGACCGTCGGCACCATCGGCCGGACCCTGGAAACGCTGCTGGGCTCCCGGCGGCTGACCACCTACATCGATGCAGGCGAGGTCTACGACGTGATCCTGGAGGGGACGCGTGAGGCCCAGCGCACCCCCACCGACCTGCAGCACATCTTTGTCCGCTCCGACCGCAGCAACGAATTGATCCCCCTCTCCAACTTCGTGGAAGTGGCGGAACTGGCCGATTCCGGCACCCTCAACCGCTACAACCGGGTGCGCGCCATCACCCTGGAGGCCAACCTGGCCGATGGCCTGGCCCTGGGCGAGGCCCTGGCCTATTTGGAAGGCCTGGCCCGGGAGCACCTGCCGGAAAACGTCATCATCGACTACAAGGGGCAGTCCCAGGACTACAAGTTCTCGTCGCGGTCGATCCTCTTCGTCTTCCTGCTGGGCATCCTGGTGGTGTTTCTGGTGCTGGCGGCGCAATTTGAAAGCTACATCAACCCCCTGGTGATCATGCTGACGGTGCCCCTGGCCATCGCCGGGGGTCTCTTGGGGATTTACGTGACCGGCGCCACCTTGAACCTCTACAGCCAGATCGGGCTGATCATGCTGGTGGGCCTGGCGGCCAAAAACGGAATCCTGATCGTGGAGTTCGCCAACCAGCTGCGGGGTCAGCGGATGAGTTTTCACCGCGCCATTCTTACGGCCGCCGAAGTCCGCCTGCGCCCCATCGTCATGACCGGGGTGACCACCGCCGCCGGCGCTGTGCCCCTGATCCTGTCCGCCGGCGCCGGGGCCGAAACCCGGATGGTGATCGGCACGGTGGTCCTGGCAGGGGTCCTGTCGGCCACCTTTTTCACCCTCTTCGTGGTGCCGGTGGCCTACGGCCTGCTTTCCCGGCGAAGCCGGATCCCCGGCGAGGTCGCCCGCCGTCTGGAACGCGAGCAGGCTGCGCTGGGCCGGGGGCTGGCCAATTAGTTTGCCCATCAGCAACCGCCGCCGCCGGTTCCGACAGCCCCAGGGTTGATGGGCCGCTGAGACAAAAATCGGGATGGTGGTGTTGCGTTTTTAAAAGACGACAGCCGAATTTATCGCCCTTGATGCAGAAAGCGTTTTATGTCCCGTCGTCCCGGGCCGAGCATCGCAGCGGCCGGCGATAAAGGCCCTGTGGCTGTTTGAGCGTAAGCGAGTTCCACAGGTCCCGCCGGCTGCGAGAAGCGCAGGGCAGCCCGAAGGGCCCCGGGGCGCGGGCGGCTTTTTTTGGTTACTTTTCTTGTCCGCACAAGAAAATGAACACAGACCAATCGGAGTTGTAAATCCCGTCTATCCCCGGGTTATCCGGCAATGTTTTCTGCAAAAACACCGCACGGCGGGGTAAAATGCTTTTTACGCCGCAATCAAGGTTGCGCCCTATTCCCGCCACCCGCCGCGGGCGCGCATCAAGCGCGCCTGGATGAGCACCCCACCGGCCAATAGAACCAAAAAGCCACCGGCCTCCAGGGCCGGGCCGAGCTCCACCGCCTGGACCACCAGCGAGGCGCCGGCGAGAGAGGAGATCAGGATCAGGCCCCAGTCGAAGAGCAGGTAGAGAAGCACCGCGCCCAGGACCCCACCAAGGAGAATGGCCCCCCAGGCCCACGGCGCGGGCAGAGGCCCCCAAAGCGCCAGGAGGTTCAGCACGCTCACACCCCCAGCCCCAAAACCGGCCAGACCGACCGCCAGCCGCTGAAACACCAGAGCGATCAGCGCCCCCAACACCCCGAGCCCCAGCGAAAAAACCAGAATCAGAATTTCGGAGTGCAGCCCCCAGAACTGCTGGCCCAGGTGAAGACCGGCGAAAAACCCGATACCCGCCACGAACAGCCAGAACAGCTTGCGGCCCAGGACCAGCAGCAACAGCCCCACCACCACCGAGGTCCAGATCATGGTAATTTTCCTTGGATGGGGCGACGGGCGGCGCACCCCATGCCGCATCTCCCCGGTTTAAGAAGCTTTTGGCCGGTGGTACCGACCAACGGCCGACACGGTTTCGCCCCACCGCTGAGCCCTTCAGCCGCCGTTTGGCGCATCCCCCCGGATGGCCGCCAGAAACCGCTCGCCGTAACGGTCGGCCTTAGCCTCGCCCACCCCGCCGATGGCCAGCAGGTCTTCCCGGCTGGCCGGGCGGCTGACGGCCATCTCCCGCAGGGTCTTGTCGTGGAAGATCACGTAGGCCGGCAGCTCCAGCTCCTTTGCGATCTCAAGGCGCAGGCGGCGCAGAACCTCCCAGAGCTCCGCGGCCGGACCGTCCAGTGCCGCAGCTACCGTTGCGGCCTGGGGGTCGCGCGGCTTGGCGGCCTTGGGCGGGTGCCTGTCTTTGCGCAGGCGGATCTTTTCTTCACCCGTTAGTACCGGCCGACTTTTCTCGCTCAGGCGGTAACCGGTGCGTTCGGACATCTCCACCGTGAGGTAGCCCGCGGCCATCAGCTGCCGGAAGACCGAGCGCCACTCCGTGGCCGAGAGCTCCCGCCCCACCCCGAAGGTCTTCAGGCGGTGGTGGCCGAAGCGCCGGATGCGCTCATTTTCCTTTCCCAGCAGCACATCCACCAGGTAGGCGGCGCCGAAGCGCTGGCCGGTGCGGTAGACCGCCGAAAGCGCCTTCTGGGCGGCCACGGTCCCGTCCCAGGTTTCGGGCGCCTCCCGGCAGGTGCCGCAGTTGCCGCAGGGCGCGTCTAGGGTTTCGCCGAAATAGCGCAGCAGCACCTGCCGCCGGCAGGCGGTGGTTTCGCAGTAGCCCAGGACCGCTTCCAGCTTGCGCTGCTGAACCAGCTTGAAGCGCTCGTCGCCCTCGGATCGGGCGAGCATCTGGCGCACGGCCACCACGTCGGCCAGCGAATAGAGCATCCAGGCGTCGCTGGGAGACCCGTCGCGCCCGGCCCGGCCGGTCTCCTGATAATAGGCCTCCATGCTGGTGGGCACGTCGAAGTGCACCACGAAGCGCACATCCGGCCGGTCGATACCCAGGCCGAAGGCGATCGTGGCGACCACCACGATGACCTCCTCGCGGGCGAAGCGCTGCTGCCGCCGGCTGCGCTCGGCCGCATCGATGCCCGCGTGGTAGGCGACGGCTTTGATGCCCTTGGCCGCCAGCCAGGCCGCCAGGTCGTCCACCCGCTTGCGGCTGCGGCAGTAGACAATCCCGGTATCGGCCGGGTGCTCGGCCTGGATGAAGCGCAGCACCTGCTGCCGGCCGTTTTCCTTCAACGCCACCCGGTAGCAGATGTTGGGCCGGTCGAAGCTGGACAGGAACTGGGCGGCCGCCTTCAGCTCCAGCTTTTCGAGGATCTCCTGGCGGGTGGCGGCATCGGCGGTGGCCGTCAGCGCAATTCGCGGCACCCCGGCAAAGCGGCGGGTCACGCTGGCGATCTGAAGATACTCCGGTCGGAAATCGTGCCCCCACTGGGAGACGCAGTGGGCCTCGTCGATGGCGAAGAGGGCGATCCGCAACCGGGAGAGAAATTCCTGGAAGCGCTCGCTTATCAGCCGCTCGGGCGCCACGTAGAGCAGGTCGGTCTCACCGGCCAGAGCACGCGCCGCAACCGCCGCGGCCGACTCCGGCGCCAGGCTCGAATTCAGGAAATCGGCCCGCAACCCGTTTTGGCGCAACCCCGCCACCTGATCCTGCATCAGCGCGATCAGCGGCGAGACCACCAGGCCGACGCCCTCCCGGATGATCGCCGGAATCTGAAAGCAGAGGGATTTGCCGCTGCCGGTGGGCATCAGCACAAAGGCGTCGCCGCCGGCCAGCACCTGGGCGATCACCTCGCGCTGATGCTCACGGAAGCTATCGTAGCCGAAAAACTTGTGCAGCACATCCTGGGGAGTCATAGGGGGATCCGGGGGGTGGATGGTTTTTAGCGGGGGGATCGCGTTGGGCGGCCGCACGCGAGGACCCGGACGACGGCCCAACGGTCCGGATCGGGGCGCGTCCGGGCCGCCCAGGTGAGATCGGGGGTTTCCACCGCCCTCAGGGGGCCGCCGGTATGACCAGAACCGGTATCGGGCAGTCGCGCACCACCTTGCGCGAGGTGCCCCCCATCAGCGCCTCCTGCACCAGGCCGTGGCCGCGGTTGCCCACCACCAACAGATCGTAGGCCCCCGTGGCGGCGTGCTCCAGGATGCGCTCGGCCGCCTTGCCGGGCTCCACGATGACTTCATGCAGGATGAAGCGGCAGGCCGCTATCTGGTCCCCGGCCTCGGTGCAAAAGCGCTCGATGCCGGCTTTGATCCCCGCGATCAGCGTCTCCTGGTTCTGGCGCCGCAACTCCGAAACATCCCCCAGACCCAAAAACGCGGTCAACAACAATTCGGCGTTGGGCGGCAGCTTCTCGATCACGTGCAATACCGTGACGGTCGCCTGGCAGATCTCCGCCAAGCCGGCGGCATAGGCCAAGGCCTGGGTGGCGGTTTCGGAGAGGTCGGTGGCCACCAGAATCTTTTGGATCCGGGGTTTGTGAACCATTTTCGCTCCTCCCAAGGGCGTTGCGGGCATCGCCGGGCGGACGGCCCGGTGGCGGGACGGCGGCGCCGGGGGTGCGGCTTACGGCCCTTCCCTGGGGAAGGCCCCACTGCCGCATTGAAAATGAAAATAGAGAACAGGCGCGGAAGGTGTCAAGGATAAATATCGGGGCATGCGGTTTGAAGAGTGGCCGCGGTTGAGCAGCCAGTCTTTGATGGCGTCCCGGATTTACCGCACCTGGGCAAGCTGCTCCTCTGGAGAGCCGGCCGCCTGGGCCGGATCGGGAAATCGGAGGGCCGCTGATCGATCAGTCGGTGCAGGAGGGTTCGAACCTCCCCAGTTCCGATCAGAAGTTCCGGGCTTTGGAATTCATCTAGGACAAAATTGTTAAGATTTGATTAAGCCCCAGCCGGTTTTCTTGGGACCCTCCGGTAGATCCTGGATCCCATGTGATCCCGGGCCCGCCCGAAAAGCTTTTCGATCCAGACGCTGCCGGGCGGAGCATCCACAGGTGCCGGCACAATCACCGGGCAGCCGAAATGGATGGCTTGCTTTTGCAGCCGCTTTTAGGTAAGGCATCCCCCTTCAGGTCCCACCCCGAAATACGTTCAAGACCCCCGGCGAAAGGATTTGCGGACCAAAATGCGGCTTTTACCCCGGTGCTGCCGGACAGCATTCCTCTGCCTGATCGTGCTCTCACCATCGCCGACTTTGGCGGCCTCGCGTGAGCGTCCCTGGGCGCTGCTCGCTTACGGCGCCATCTACACGGAGGACCGCTTGGATGATATCTTGACCCTGCGCCCTTCCGTGGAGGATTCCTACCTGGTGGCGTTGGCCCTGAACCGGGAGTTCGCCCGCACCCACAGGTTTCTGGGCTGGGAGGGGGAGGGACAGGTGGTCAAGCACTTCGGCGACCAGGACCACTTCGAGTTCAACGCCCTGGTGGTCGCCCGCTGGCACCATTTTCCATGGAATCGGCGGCTGGACACCACCCTGGCTGTGGGGGAGGGGCTCTCCTGGGCCACCGAAACCCCCGAACTCGAGAAGGAAAACCATTCCCATGCGACCCAAATGCTCAACTACCTGATGTTCGAGCTGACCCTCGCGCCGCCGGGGAGCCGCTGGTACTGGAGCGGCCGCATCCATCACCGTTCGGGAGTCTTCGGTCTTTTCGACGGCGTGCACGGCGCCTCGGACTTTATCGGGATGGGTCTCGGCTACCGCTTCTGAACGCCGGCGCACATCAACGGGCCGCCCCCACGCGCCGTCCGGCTTGGGGGGGAAAGGCTCAGGCGATCCATTTGCGCTGGATGTTCCAGAGGCTGGCGGCGAAGAGCGCGATGCAGAAGCCGCCCAGCAGGGCCAGATCCAGGGCCAAGGGCATGGCGTGGCCCCCGTGGACGGCCCCGTGGAGCGCGTCGGCGCCGTAAGTCAGGGGCAGCGCGTAGGCCAGGGGCTTTAAAAAAACGGGCAGCCTCTCGATCGGAAAAAAGAGCCCGCAGAGGAACATCATCGGAAAGCGGAAAAAATTGGAGAAGGTCTGGGCCTCGAACACCTCGCTGACCGCCACCGCGATGAAAAGACCGAGAAAGGTCGAGGCCACCGCGATCAGCAAGACCGCCGGCACGAACGCGCCCCAGGCCACCCGGGACATATCCATGAGAAAGGCCGCCATGGCCACCGGCACGAAGGCGTTGGCCACCCCGAAGACGATCGCCCCGCTGGTCTTGGCCAGCATCAGCAACCCGAAGGGGATGGGGGCCAGCAGCAGGCGCTCGAAGGAGCGGTTCTTCTTTTCGAAGGTCACCGTCACCGCCAGCATGGAGGTGGTGCCAAAGAGGATCGAAACCGCCACAACACCCGGCAGAAGAGTCGCGAGGCTTTCGGCGCCGCTGCCGGAGCGGATGAAGAACATCCCCGTCCAGGCCAGGGGGAAAATCAGGCCCCAGCTGATGTTGGGCGGTTTCAGGTAATAGGTCCGCATGTCCTTGAGCAGGATGTTCCAGAACGCGATCCAAAACTTCATCCCCCGCCCCCCTTTTTCTCTTTTTCCCGCCGCATGGCGTCCGCCGCGACACCGCTAATCCGAACGAAGACGTCCTCCAGCGAGGGCCGCATCCGGCGGGCCTCGCTGACCTCGATCCCCCGTTCTTCGAGAAAGCGCACCAGCCCCCCGACGCGCACCGGAGCGTCGGCCTCCACCCGCACCAGGCCTTCACCCGGGACGCTGAACGCCAGCCCCGGAAAGGCTTCGGCGAGCGCGCCGGGAAGGTCCTCCGGGGTCGGGGCGCAGGCGAGCCGCATCACGTGCTTTTCCTGCACCGGCTGCAACAGGTCATCGACCGTGGCCATGCGCACGATGCGGCCGTCCACGATGATGGCGATCCGCTGGCAGAGCCGTTCAGCCTCCTCGATGTAGTGGGTGGTGAGAAAGATGGTGGTGCCGGAGCGGTGCAGGTCGGCGATCAGCTGGCGCAGCTGCCGGGCGCTGGCCACGTCGATGCCCGTGGTGGGCTCGTCCAGGAACAGGATCCGGGGCCGGTGGATGATGCCGGCGGCGATGGTCAGCTTGCGCTTCATGCCCTTGGAATAGCCGCCGAACCTACGGTCGGCGGCCGGGACGAGACCAAAATCGGTCAGCAGCTCCCGGGCGCGGGCCTGGCGCGCGGCCTTGCCCATCCCGTAGAGCGCAGCACAGAAGCAGAGATTGTCGAAGCCGCTGAGCTCCGGGTAGAGATTGCTCTCGTCGGGCACCACGCCCACCAGATGCTGGGCCGCCCGGGGCCTGCCGGTGCAGTCGATTCCGCCGATCCGGACCGTGCCCGCATCCGGGCGCGCAAGGCCGGTCAGCATGTTGATGGTGGTGGTCTTGCCGGCGCCGTTGGGGCCCAGGAAACCGAACAGCTCCCCCTGGGCGATGCTGAAGGAGATCCCGTCAACCGCCTGGACCTTGCCAAAGCGCTTGGCCAGGTCTTGAATGAATACGGCTTCGTTCATGATGGATCCTTGGATCCCTCTTGACCGGAAATCAGACGGACAGCCGCTTCCAGCGGAGCAGATGGGCGATGAGCATCCCGGCGATAAAGCCGGCGGCCAGGTTGGATGCCAGGGTGATACCGAGGATCATCATCGCGACGAAATAATCCTTGCGATCTTCCAGGTCCATGACCGTCAGGGCCAGTTGCAGGCCGGCAAAAATCAGCAGGACCCCCAGGATAGACATCGGCAGGAGGTTGAAAAAACCCACGATATCGCCTCCCAGGAGAACGGCCAGCACCACGAAAATCAGGCCAATGATCAGGTTGGAGCCCGCTGTGCGGGCGCCGAAGCGGTAATGGGCCGCCAGCCCGCCGGCCCCGTGGCAAAGGGGCATGCCGCCGACGGCAAAGCTGAAAAAATTGGCCAGCGCCATGCTCACGCAGACCCTGCGGTTGGTGACCCTGGCGGAGCCGTCGGCGAAATAGACTTTGGAAAGATCCGTGTAGGCGAGCACCGCGTTGCCCAGGGTCATCGGCAGTTGGGGCAGCACCAGCACCAGCAGGGCAAACGAGAAATCGGCTGCTGCCGGCAGCCCGAAGGGCAGGATCTGCGGCAGATGGAAGGCAAGACCATCGCGCCCGAGTCCGACCCCGGCGTTGAGCGCCAGCCCGATCACAAAACCGCCCGCCACGACCATCAGGCCCGCCGGAAAGCGCTTGTTGTCCAGGAGCAGCAGCGTGATCAGGCCGCCGGCGACGCCGATGAGCAGCCCCACCGGCAGCGGCCCGACGTTCTGCAGGCTGAGATGGGGCTCGGCCGCCTGGTGCAGGATTTGGAAAGCCGAGGTGCCGATCACGAATTTGACCCCGCTGGCGGTCAGCAGCGCCCCGGTGGAAAGCTGCACGCCGCGGACGACCGCTTGTGGGGTCCAGCGGCGGATGACGTCGATGGCGCCGGTCACCCCCACGACCAAAAGAAAACCACCCATCAGCAGGGACGCTGCCAGAATCTGGTTGGGGCTGACGGCGGTGGCGATGGCATAGGCGCCGATGACCTTCATCGGCTGGACCGGGACGGTGATCCCGAAATAGACCCCGGAGAGAATGTAGAAGACACCGATGCTCAAGAACAGGCCCAGCGGGTTGAGACCGTTGAAGAGCACCATGGCGATGGCGATGGGCAGCAGTGTCCCGAGATCCCCCAGGGACCCGGCCAGCTCCATCCGATTGAAGGCAAAGCGTGGGGACATCGGTCCTCCCTGTCAACCCATGAAAGATTGTTGCACCAGCTTGGCGCACAGGGCGAAGAGAATGATGCTGAAAATGACCCGGATGCTCCTGCCCTTGAGACGCGTGCTCATGATCCTGGCCCCGGCCTGGCCCCCGGCAAAGGAGGCCACGGCGGCCGGCAGGATGAACGCCCAATTGATCTTCTCCATGGCGGTGTAACCCAGAAAACCGGTCAGGGAGGAAAAGCAGACGATGAAGGTCGAGGAGGCCGCCGCGATTTTGGTGGGTGTTTTCAGCACGTAAATCAGCAGCGGCACCACAAAGATCCCGCCGCCGATGCCCAGCAGGCCGCCCATGAGGCCGATGCAGGCGCCGATGGCGATGCCGCCACCAGCCTTGCGGGCCGGGGACATGCCGCCGCTTTTTCCTGCGGCCGGGGCCGGGAGCAGCATGCGCGCCCCCGCCAGGGCCAGTACCACGGCCATGATGATCAGAAAGGGCTTCACATCGATGCGCAGATTGAAATAGGCCCCGATCGGGGCGGCCAGGCTGGAGGCGATGATCAGTGGGATGGACAGTGAAAAATCCACCATTTTCTTGCGGGAATAGGCGAAGGCGGCGGAACCGGCGGCAACCAGGTTGAGAAACAGCGAGGCCGAGGCAGCTTCGGTTTTCGCCATTCCAAGAATGACGAAAAGCGGCGAGAAGATCAGCCCACCGCCCAGCCCGACCATGGTCAGCACCAGGGAAATCAGGAAAACAGCGCCCATCAGCAATGCGGACATGCCACAGACCCCGCGGGTTGTTCAGGGGAAGGTCATTCGCTGCAGGGGCCGCGATCCCTCGGGGTGCAAGGATGCACTTTCGCGTCGCCATGACATGCCGCGATCTGCTCGGAGCTGCGCTTTTCCGGTTTGCCCTTCAGGCGGGCTGGCTGTTGAAAGCAATTTTGACACATATCGGGCTGTTCCTCATTGAATGGGTTGGCTGGCGCTGTAGATATTCGCCGGCATGGGGCGGTGGAGAGGGAGGCCTCCGCCGCCAGGCGGTTCAATTCCGCGGCAAGGCGGATGAGTGCCGGGCGGTCAACCGTGTAGTGGGTCCAATAGCCGCGTTTCTCCCCCGAGACCAGCCCCGCCTTGCGCAACACCCGCAGGTGCTGCGAGACGGCCGGCTTCGAAACCCCCAGGTGGCGGGCCAGGGCGCCGACACACAGATCGCTGTGGAGAAGTTTGGTCACGATTTGTAGCCGTTTTTCGTCCGCCAGGGCCTTCAGAATCTTGATCGGTGGCATGGCTCAAACCAAATAAGTTTTTTCTTAAAAAGATTAAACGAGGCCCGCCCGGATTGTCAAGCGCGATGCGGGCCTCGGTCGACCGGGGGAGCGGTGCGGGCAGCGTTTGTGGTGCTGACCCGTTGTCCAAGAAATGGGCGTCAGCCCGTTATTTGGGGCGCCCGGGGCAGCACGGTGTCTTGCCGCAGACAGGGATAGCAGTTGTATTTACGGCCCGTTTGATCTATGTTTTTTATTATCAATAACGGCGGACAAGCCATCCGGGCACTTTTTCGCCAGCTTCTGCGTGCGGCAGAGGGCGGGCGGTATTTTTTTCCTGAGCGACCTGCGGCATCGGTGTTCAATACCCACAGGGTCAGAATATCGCTCTGAAAGCCGACGGCAGCCGCATTGACAGCACCTCATGCTGTGACCCCCGCCTCGAATTCCCATGCCGCTGCTTCTCCAAATACGGAGCGGGTCTTGATTTGCAGCACGGTCCGCCGCATCTTCGCAGCCCCCACGTTGTTGGCGCCACCACACCCCCCACCTGAAAGGAGCGCTTGCCCATGGACAGAATCACCTTGGAGAAATTGAAGCACACCTTTCTGACGCCCCAGTCCGACTGGTGCGTGTCCCTGTTCATGCCGACGCACCGGGTCGGACGGGAGACCGAACAGGACACGATTCGTTTCCGCAACCTGCTGCGCGCGGCCGAGGAACAGCTCCAGGACAAGGGCCTGCGCCCTGCCAAAGTCCAGGAAATGCTTAAAAAACCTCAGCGGCTGCTGCTGGACAAGGGCTTCTGGCAGCGGCAGAGCGACGGCCTGGCAGCCTTCTTTTCCGCCGAGGCTTTTCGCTGCTTTCGCCTGCCGCTGGCCTTCGACGAACTGGTTGTCATCTCCAAGCGTTTTCTGGTCAAACCGCTGCTGCCGATCCTGACCAGCGACGGCTTGTTTTACATTCTGGCGCTCAGCCAAAACCAGGTGCGGCTGCTGGAGGGCACACGCCACACGGTGGACGAGGTCGCCCTGGAAGGGGTGCTGCAAAGTCTCGCCGAGGCCTTTCCAGAGGCGCCGGCGGACAAACAACTGCAATTCCACACCGGCACCCCGTCGGGAACCGGAAAGCGTGCGGCGGTTTTCTACGGCCACGAGATCAGTGCCGTCACCAAGGACCGGCTGCTGCGCTGGTTTCGGACCATCGACAAGAACCTGCAGCAGCTGCTCGCGGACCGCCAGGCGCCGCTGGTGTTGGCGGGGGTCGACTATCTTTTCCCAATCTACCGCGAGGCCAACACCTATCCGCATGTGATGGACGGGGGAATCCCGGGAAACCCCGAGGGGTTGCGGCCCGAGGAACTACACGGCCCGGCCTGGGGGATCGTCGAGCCGCTCTTCAGGGGCTCGCGGGAGGCCGCGGCCGCCCGCTTCCAGCAGTTGGCCGGTACCGGGCAGACCACCACCGATCTCAGGGAGGCCCTCCTGGCGGCCCACGGCGGGCGGGTGGAGGTGCTTTTCATTCCCTTCGGGGTTCAGGTCTGGGGCCATTACAGCCCGCAAAACGGCCAGCTGGACCTGCACGATTCGCCCGAAGCCGGCGGCGAGAACCTTCTCGACCTGGCCGCCATCCAGGCCCTGACCAAAGGCGGAACGGTATACGCCGTGGCGCCCCAGGAAGTTCCCGAGCAGGGGCAGCTGGCGGCGATTTTCCGTTATTAGGGCCGGGCCGGCTGGGCAGGGCAATGCCGGCGCCCCGGCCCCACGCGATTCGCCAGGTCCCAAAGCAGGGGTTTTTGCGTGAATCAAAAGCGGCATGGCAATCGGCTGTCTTCGGAAACCAAAGGAACTACCGCTGCCCGTGACGGTGGCGCTTTCTATCGCCACCGATTTTCCCAGTGGCCCAGCGCCCTGACGCTGGCATGTGCCATTTTGATGGTGATGGAAATCTTCAAATGGGTTAAAAGGCGGCAGGATGTTGCGGTTTAACTGGAACTTCTCAACAGGAGGGTCTTCCCGTGGAAAAAATGAAAGTGCAAGATCTCATGGTTCCGGCAGACAAGTTCCCCAAGATATCCGACCAGGCCACCTTCTACGAAGCGCTTGCGGCTTTAGAAACCGCCCAGGAGAAGTTTCTCTCCGGGGAGAGCCCGCAAAGAATCCTGCTGGTGGAGAACCAGGACGGCAAGATCGTCGGGAAAATCTCGCCCATCGATCTCTTCGTCGGTCTGGAGACCAACTACAGCCGGGTGAACGCCGAGGAAACCGTCAACCGCTTCGGGCTGAGCTACGTTTGGAAGTCCATGCAAAAGGATTACAACCTGTGGGAAAACCCCTTCAAGGACCTCTGCCGCAAGGCCAGCGACGTTCAAATCAAGAACTTTCTCAAAACCCCCACCGAAGGCCAGTCGGTCCGCACCCAGGACACCCTGGCCAAATGCTTTCACCTCTTCGTGATGAACCGCCATGACTCGCTTTTCGTCTTTGAGGGCGACGAAATTGTCGGGTTGCTCCGATTTACCGATGTCTACAACAAGGTCTCGCAGACCATGAAGGCATGCGGCCTATAGCACCCGGCCGCCCATCACACTGGCAAGGCTCACGCCCATGAATCTCACCTTTGATCAGGCAGTGGTGTTCGCCATTCTGGCGGCCACCCTGGTGTTGTTTGTCTGGGGCCGCTGGCGCTACGATCTGGTCGCCCTGGCCGCCTTGCTGCTGGTTTTCATCGCCGGCCTGGTGCCGGCCGAGCAGGTTTTCCTTGGGTTCGGACACCCGGCAGTGGTCACCGTGGCCGCCGTCCTGGTGCTCAGCCGCGGCCTGCTCAACGCCGGCGTGGTGGACAGCCTCTCACGCAGCCTGGCGCGGGTGGGCTCCCGCCCGATGTTGCAGGTGGCCACCCTGACGGGCATCGTGGTGCTCTGCTCCGGTTTCATGAACAACGTCGGGGCGCTGGCGCTCATGATGCCCGTAGCGGTATGGATGTCCCGCCAAAGCGGGCGCTCGCCGTCGCTATTGCTCATGCCGCTGGCCTTCGGCTCGCTGATCGGCGGCCTGATCACCCTGATCGGCACCCCGCCCAACATCATCATCGCCATCTACCGGGCCGAAACCGGCGCGCCGGCCTTCGGGATGTTCGACTTCACCCCCGTAGGCCTGGGGGTGGCCGCGGCCGGACTGGTTTTCATCGCGCTGGTGGGCTGGCGGTTGACCCCCCGGCGGGAAGCGCAGAGCGCACCGGATGAACTCTTCGAGATCGAGGATTACATCAGCGAGGTGGTCGTGCCGGAGGGAGCCAAGACCGTCGGCAGGACCATCTTCCACCTCACCTCGGCGATGGAGAAGGAGACCGAGGCGACCGTGGTCGGGCTGATCCGCGGCGAGCGCCACATCGCGGCGCCGGCGTGGTACGAGGTGATTCAGGCCGGCGACATCCTGATGGTGGAGGCCACCCCCGACGATCTGAAGGCCCTGATCGACGGCATGGGGCTGGCGCTGGCCGAGTGCAAGGGCGACTGCAAGGAGATCCTGGGGTCGGACGAGATCCGCCTGATGGAGGCCGTCATCACGGCGGACTCCCCGCTGCCCGGCACCACCGCGGCGAGCCTCCACCTGCGCCGCAATTTCGGGGTCAACCTTTTGGCCATCGCCCGCCGCGGGCGCAGACTGGAGCGCCGCCTGGGCGAGACCCAATTCATCATCGGCGACATCCTCCTCCTGCAGGGCAGCGAGGAAGCCCTGCAGACCACCCTCAAAACCTTCAAGTGTCTCCCGCTGGCCGAGCGCGGCCTGCGGATCGGCCAGCCGCGCCAGGTCTTCCTGGCGCTGGGGATCTTCGGCGGGGCTATGGCGCTCTCGGCCCTGAACCTCCTGCCGGTCCAGGTGGCTTTCATCGCCGCGGCGGTGATCATGGTGGTGACCGGCCTCGTTCCCATGGGGGATATCTACGAGAGCATCGACTGGCCGATCATCGTTCTTTTAGGGGCCATGTTCCCCCTGGGCCACGCCCTTGAAAGCACCGGCGGGGCCGAGCTGATCGCCGCGCAACTTCTGGTGCTCTCGGGCCATTTTCCGCCCATGGCCATCTTGGCGGTCCTCCTGGTGGGCACCATGCTGCTTTCCAACGTCGTCAACAACGCCGCCGCCGCAGTGCTCATGGCCCCCATCGCCATCACCCTGGCCAACGGGATGGCGGTCTCGGTGGACCCCCTGCTGATGGCCGTGGCCGTGGGCTCCTCCTGCGCCTTCCTGACCCCCGTGGGCCACCAGTCCAACGCCCTGGTAATGGCCCCCGGCGGCTACCGCTTCGGCGATTACTGGCGCCTGGGCCTCCCCCTCTCAATCCTGATCACGGTCGTCGCTGTGCCCCTGATCCTCTATTTTTGGCCCATGACCCCGGCCCGGCCTCTGCCGTGAGCGGCCCTGGTGCCGGGCAATAGGAAGAGGCCCGCGCCAACGCCGCAGGCCCCGCGAAAAGACGGCCCCGGTTGTTCGGAAACTATAAAGCTTTCCCTCTGTCTTGGAAACTCGCAAGGCGTGGCGATACGCTCGTCTATGCATCCCGGCTGAGACAGCAAGCAAGCTCGACAGGTTAATGACTGAAACGCACGGCGATGAATACCAACCAATGGAAAGTTGCTAATCTTTCATAATAAGAATTCCCCCAAACAAAGTCATACACTTGAGGGTCAATTCAACGGCCATTCCCGCAAATGATCACGAGGGTTCGGCAAGGGTAAGCAAATGCAAGAACAGGCCAAATCGATATCGGATCTTATAAAAAAATTTCCCCGTGCAAATCTCCTCCAAGCGCCGGCTATAATCCATTATTTACCCCGCCTTTCGTCTCAACTGGGACATAAACTCTATGTTTTAAGAGAAGATTTGACTGGATTTGCCCTCGGCGGCAACAAAACCAGAAAGGTTGACTATCTCTATGGAGACGCGCTCGGGCAAAAAGCGACCGTTGTGGTTACCATGAAGGCCACCAGTTTCAGCAGAAACGCTGCAGCGGCAGCAGCAGCGTGCGGAATCGATTTCCATGTGGTTTTACCCGGTACCGACTTGGACCAGAATCCGTTAAGCCAGGCTCTTTTTATGCAATGGGGTGCCAAAATTCACTATGAGCCCCAGGGTGAAAATGCGTTGGCCGATTGTCAGGAAGATGTGATAAGGCCCCTAAAGTCGCAAAAAAAGGTTGTGTACGTGATGCATCCGGGGGGAAGCAACCCCATTGGAGCCCTCGGATATGTCGAAGCCTTCCAGCAAATCCTCGACTTCTCGTATCGTTCAGGTATTCATTTTTCACATATCATCCACTCCACAAGTTCAGCGGGCACACAGGCAGGTCTTGTTGTGGGGCAGTGCATCAGCCGATACGAAACCGAAATCATAGGTATCAGCGCCTCCTTAACTTCGTCCGATCAATCTGAGAGGGTTCGTGAGCTTGCCTGGTCGACCGCGAATCTGATCGGAACACCCATCGATCAGAAAAAGGTTATTGTCGATGACAGCTTTGTTGGTCCGGGTTACGCCCAAGCTTCAAAAGAAGGCGAGCAAGCGGCGAAGCTGTTTGCCCGGATGGAAGGCATATTGCTTGATCCTGTGTACACGGGAAAGGCTGCCGCAGCATTGCTGGACTATTCAAAAAGCGGAAGGCTTTCGAATTGCAATGTGTTGTTCATTCACACAGGTGGAAACGCCGGCGTCTATTACTGAGGCATCAAAAGAAGGGCCGAACCACTTCCTTCGGTGGACCGGGTTTTCTTGCCGCTGAGCATTCGTTTTATGAACAGGAGACTGGAACAAACAAAGCAAGAGCAGTCGAGACACTGAATCTCCCGATACGACAAAAAATGATTGACCGGTAAACTGTCATCGAATTCCGGCAAATTGAAAGGCGGGTGCCATGACCAGTCAAAAACCCCCCAGACCCGAGACCATCAGCATCCCCATCAACCTCAACTACCTCTACGACCCGGCGCTCAACAAGGGCACCGCCTTCACCCGCGAGGAGCGCGAAGCCCTGGGACTGTGGGGCCTTCTGCCGCCGGGGATCAACACCATGTCCGAGCAGGTGATGCGGGTGATGGGCAACTACCGCCGCAAAACCTCGGACCTGGAAAAATACATCTTCCTTGCCGCCCTCCAGGACCGCAACCAGACCCTCTTTTACCGGGTCCTCGCCGATTACCTCGAGGAGATGATGCCCATCATCTACACCCCCACGGTGGGTCTGGCCTGCCAGGAATACGTCCACATCTTCCGCCGCCCCAAGGGGATCTTCGTTTCGGTGCGCAACCGGGGCAAATTTTCCCGCATCCTCAAGAATTGGCCCAACAAGAACGTGCGAGTCATCGTCATCACAGACGGGGAGCGCATTCTCGGCCTGGGCGACCTGGGGGTCGCCGGCATGGGAATTCCGGTGGGCAAGCTTTCGCTCTACACGGCCTGCGCCGGGATCCACCCCGCCTGGTGTCTACCGGTAACCATCGACGTGGGCACCAACAACGTCAAGCTGCTCAACGACCCGCTATATTTCGGCATGCGCCACCCCCGGATCCAGGGCGCGGAGTACGACAGTCTGATCGAGGAGTTCATCATGGCGGTGGAGGAGGTTTTCCCCGGGACCCTGATCCAGTTCGAGGACTTCGGCAACCACAACGCCTTCCGCCTGCTCAACCACTACCGCGACCGGGTCTGCACCTTCAACGACGACATCCAGGGCACGGCCAGCGTGGCCTTGGCCGGGATGCTGGCGGCGATGCGGATGCTGGATCAGAAGCTCGTGGACCAGAAGATCCTCTTTCTGGGGGCCGGCGAAGCCGGCACCGGTATCGGCGATCTGATCGTCTCGGCCATGACCAGCATGGGGCTGAGCCGGGAGGAAGCCTGCCTGCGCTGCTGGTTCGCGGACTCCAAGGGGTTGGTGGTGAAGAGCCGCCAGCGCCTGGCCGAGCACAAGCTGCCCTACGCCCACGACTTCGAACAGCAGGCCGATTTCATCGAGGCCGTCAAGGCCCTGCGGCCCACGGCCATCATCGGGGCCTCGGGCCAGCCCCGGACCTTCACCCGGGAGGTCCTGGAGGAGATCGCCCGGATCAATGAGCGGCCCATCGTCTTCGCCCTCTCCAACCCCACGGCCCACGCCGAGTGCACCGCCATGGAAGCCTACGCCTGGACCGGCGGGCGCGCCGTTTTCGCAAGCGGCAGCCCCTTCGACCCGGTGACCATCGAGGGGGTCACCTACGAGCCGGGCCAGGGCAACAACGCCTACATCTTTCCCGGGCTGGGGCTGGGGGTGGTGACGGCGCACTCCCGGCATGTCAGCGACGAGATGTTCCTGGCCGCATCCCGGGTCCTGGCCGAGGAGGTCTCCGGGGACGATTTCGAGCGCGGCAGCATCTACCCGCCCCTGCGCCACATCCGCAAGGTCTCGCTGAAAATCGCCTTGGCGGTGGCCGAGGTGGCCTTCGAGCAGGGCCTGGCGGGCATCGAGCGGCCCGAGAACCTGGAGGGGTTCATCCAGTCCCAGGTCTATGAGCCCAATTATCGAAGCTATGTGTGAGGGGAAGCGGCGGCTGCGACAGTCGCCGCCGCAGGCTCCCGCAAACGTCACCTGGGGTTGTTTGCGAACAGGTGGTGGAAGACGTCGGCGATGTAGACGATCCCGATCGGTTTATTGTTTTGGATCACCGGCAAGCGGCGGTACTTGTTTTTGACCATCCGGTCCAGGATCGTCATCAAGTGCTCGTCGGGGGAGGCCCCGATGACTTCCGGGCTCATGATCTGCTTGACCTTCTTGTTTTTGAGAGCCTCGATGAAAGGCTGGATCTGACCTTCCCACGAGATATAGTCACCGCTGTAACCATAGTTCAAAAAGTCGGGACGCAGGTGGTAGAGGAGGTCGAACATGGTGACGACCCCGGCCAGTTCGCTGAATTCGTCGACGACCACCAGGCTGACCGTCTTGTGGCCCGTTTCCCTGAGCTTTCCGTTCAAGATCATCTCGATGGCCAAGCGGGCGGATTCTTCCGCATGAATCTTGTCAAACTCCGTGACCATAACGTCCCGCGCACGCATCGTCATGTCAATGCTCCTTTTCGCTGCCCCGGGCGGCGGTGCTCGCAACTCGCCCGTGGATGAAATATTGCCCCGAACGGTTCTGAAAAACTCCCCGGGGCCGCCTCTGCGGCCCCCGTTCGGTGTGTCTGAAATTGCCCCTCAGCAGCGGCCCAGTAGTGACCGTCCCGGCCAAATCCCGAACCGGACCCGGGAGGTCGACGGGTGGGTTGCGGACGACGGCCGGCAGCCGGAATGGTGGGCGAATCGCTGCGCCTCCAAGATAAACCGCCGCGGCCCGGAATTCAAGATCGAAGCCCATCGGCCCACGGCGCAGGGGCGGTGGTAAGTGGCGCGCGCGCGCCCACCGGCAAAAAGCCGCCGTCCAGCGTGGAACTGATCCGGGATAGCCGGCAAGGTCTTGTATTGACATGACTAATTGACACGCAAGGGCCTTCCTGGTATACCCCGCTAAACTCCCAAAGCCCCCTCCCTTATTGACGCGCCGGTTTTCAGCCGCCGCCAAGCCCAGGGGGCGCCTTGGGCTGAACGCCGACAGCGCCTTTTGATCCCAACTGGAGGCTTGGTTCCCATGAAACGGCAAAACGACTATCTGCGGTTGATGCTCGACGTCACCAAAACCATCACCGCCTCGCTGGATCCCACCGACAAATTCGAACTGATCGTATCCCGCATCCCCCAGGTCACCGGGGTGGACGCCGCGACTATCCGGCTGTTGGACCCCGAGGGCCGCAAACTAATCCTGAAAGCCGCCTCGGGGCTGAGCGAGGCCTATCTCAACCGCGGCCCCATCGATGCCGAGGAAAGCGTGCTCTCCGCCCTGGCCGGGACGCCCATCGCGGTCTATGACGCCGCCAACGACCCCCGCATCCGGTACCCCGAAGCCGCCCGCCAGGAGGGCATCAAGAGCATCCTGGTGGCGCCGATTCCCATTCGGGGCAAGATCAACGGCATTCTGCGCCTGCTCACGCGAACCCCCCGGGAATTCGACCCGCTGGAGATCGAATTTGTCGCCGCTCTGGCCGAGCAGTGCGGCATCGCCATCGAACTGGCCCGCATTCACAACGCCCAGCAGCGCCAGCTCAGCTACTTCAAGGTTCTGTCCGAACTGGGCAGAGCCATCAACGAAACCCGGGAGTTGGATAAAATTCTCGACCTAATCGTCACCAAGCTGCCGGAGGCGATGGGTGTTAAGGCCTGCACCATCCGCCTGATCGCATCGGACAAGGGGCGACTGGAGCTGAAAGCCGCCCACGGGTTGAGCCGCAGCTACCTTGAACGGGGCCCCCTGGACGATGAGTTGGCGACCTATTTCATCCTGGACGGGGAGCCGGTGGTGATTCCGGACGCCACCACCGACATCCACACCCTCTATCACAAGGAGGCGGCCCGCGAAGGGGTGGGCAGCATCCTGGCGGTGCCCATCCTGATCCAGGGCGAAACCATCGGTATGCTGCGGCTGCTGAGTGCAGAACAGCGCCATTTCTCCACCCACGATATTAACTTTGCCATGGCCGTGGCCGAGCAAAGCGGGGTGGCGATCCAAAACGCCATCGACTACCAAAAACTGAAGGACCTGCTGCAGGCCTGCGATTCATCGAAATCCGTTTAGGGTCGCGGCAATAAATAATTCCACAATATGGCGCCGGATTTTGGTTCGTCGCCAAGGCACATTCGCCGGTGCATATCGGGATATGTGCCGGCGGGTGGAACGCCGGTGACGGGCCAAAAGACAATCAAGATGTGGAATTATTTCTTGCCGAGGCCCTAGCCGCCGGCCGGGGCCGGTCTCCGGCCCCGGACCCCCTTCCCCGCCCCGACCCCAACACGCCCGACAGGCCTGGTGCGGCTCAGGATTTCGGGCCGCCCGGGCCGCTGCGGTCCGCGCCGCCTGCACCGATCCCC
>JAJDNY010000049.1 GCA_022340425.1 Desulfobacteraceae bacterium
CTGGGTTGCCGCGCAGAAGGGTGCGGCGTGGCCTCAGACAATCAATGCCAGCAGGCTGTGGCGCTGTGGGTCGGGCCGATCCCCCTGGGTTGCCGCCGGCGTCTTGGCGCTGAGACCGGCGAGCAAAAGCGGCAGGGGTGTCTCGGGCACCAGGGCCAGCTTCAGGGTGAGCCCTTCGTAAGGTGACGGCTCCGCCGGGGGCGGCGGCAGGACCGGCGCTTCGGCCCCGGGCCAGGGGTTCCGGGCGAGGTCGTCAAGAACGGTCAACACATCCCCACGCCACCGGGTGACCGCTGCGCCGTCGGGCCAAGGCCAGGAGGGGACGGGCCACTGGGCCAGCACCACGGTTGCGGGAAAGCGGTCGGTCAGCAGGTCCCACGCGGCCGGGCTGCCCGTCAGCAAAACGGCATCGCTTGGGGGCGCCTGCAGCGCCAGCCATGCCCAGGCGGCAAGGCGCTCGGCGGTCATGTGGGCGCCCGGGTCGGGTGCCGGCGCCGGCCGCCGGGAAGCCCCCGGCGGCAGCTTTTCATAATCGCCCAGCTCCCGCAGCATGGCCTGCTGACGGTCGTCGATGGCCGTCAGCGCCTGGTGCAGCTCGTGCTGCTGGCGGTCAAAGGCCTGGGCCATCTGAAGAAAGACCCGTGCCTGGAAAAGGGCGTCGGCGGGGTCGGGGTCGTGTTTGGCGCCGGCGCCCTGCCCCAGGATCTCCGCGCGCAGTTTCAGGGGCGACTGGTCGTCGAAAAAGGGAATCTCCTCCTGGCGCCCTTTGAAGCGCCCCAGGTCGCCGCCCCCGCGAAGTTCGGCCCACTGCCGATACTCCTGCAAGAGGACGCCCAGGCGGTCTTCATCGCCCTGAACCGGGATGCGGATTTCCAGCGCGCCGCGGTCGACCCAGGCCTGCAGGTCGCCCGTGGGCTCCAGGCGCGACGGGCGGTAGAGCAGCAGGCGCTCAAAAACGGTTGTGGCAGCCGCCAGAAGCGGCTGCGAAATATCGGTGAAGGGGAAAAAGGTCGCTTTCATAATCCTCCAGAAGAAGGGCTGAGGCCTCGGCCGGACCGGCCAGCGGCTGTCATCCGTTCGGGGGCAGCTTGCCGTCCCGGACCGTCACGCCGCGGCGCCGGAGCTCCTCCCGCAGGCGGTCGGCTTCCGCCCAGTTGCGGTTGCGGCGGGCGGTTTCGCGGTCCGCCATCAGGCGCTGGATTTGGGGGTCGGCCAGCACGTCGGTGAAATCGAAGATCTGCAGCACCGCGTCGATGCTTTTGAAGGCCTCCAGGATTTTGGCGGCGTCCTCTGCGCCGATCCGGTTTTGGTAGATCAGGATGTTGATCCGCTTGACATTGCGGAACAGCGAGGCCGCGGCCAGGGCCATGTTGAGGTCGTCGTCGAGGGCGCTGACAAAGCCCTGGCGGATGTCGTAAAGCAGCTGGTCGCGCTCGGCGAAGGGCGGCCCGCCCTGGACGTTGAGCAGGTTCTGGACGCAGGCATCCAGCCGCCGCAGGGCCTGCCGGGCATCGGCGATGCGTTCGTCGGAAAAGACCAGGGGTTTGCGGTAGTGGCCCGAAAGCAGCCAGTAGCGAATCTCGCGGCCCGTATAGCCCTGGGCGATCAGGGTCGCCAGGGTCGGACCGGCGCTGCGGGCGTCGGCCTTTTTGCCGTCGGCCAGGACCCCCTCGCAGAGGGCCCAGTAGCTGGCCAAAGGCCGGCCGGTGAGCGCCCTGGCGATGGCGATTTCGTTTTCGTGGTGCGGGAAGGCCAGTTCGCGGCTGCTGGCATGGAGGTCATAGCCCTCGCCGAAATACTTCATCGCCATCGCGATGCGCTGAATGTGCCAGGAGGGCCGAACGTTGCCCCACTCGGTTTTGGTGTACAGCCCGCGCTTGAGTTCCGAGAGCCGGGAGCGCTTGAAGAGGGTGAAATCGCGGGGGTTGTCCTTTTCATACTCGTCCAGGTCGACGGTGGCGCCCAGGCGGATTTTGTTGATGTCGATGCCCGAGAAATGGCCGTAATCGGTGGCCCGGGCGATGTTGAAGTAAAGCGAGCGCAGTTTTTCGTAGGCGAAGCCCTTGGAGACCAGCTTCTGGGCCAGGGCGACCATCTCATCGGTGTGCTCGCTGGCGCGCGGGTAAAGGTCCGCGGGCTTGACGCCCAGACAGGCCAGGTCTTCCTTGAAGGCCGCGATGTGACCATCGGTAAAAGAGATCAGGTCGCTGCCGGCCTGCTCCGAGCCCGCGATGGTCTTGTCGTCCAGGTCGGTGATGTTGACCAGGTGGCGGACCTCGTAGCCCCGGAAGGCCAGGTAGCGGGCCAGCAGATCGGCGAAGACAAAGCGCCGGCACTCCCCCAGGTGCATCCGCGCGTGGGCCGTGGGGCCGCAGGTGAACATCGAAACCTTGCCGGGCAGGCGCGGCACGAAGCCCTCCTTGCTGTGGGTCAAGGTGTTGAAGAGCTTGAAGGCCACCTTCTCGCGCTCGGCGAAGAGGGGGGTGCTGAGGTAGCGCTCGCCGCTGTCGGGGAAGATCACCACGATCAGGCCCTCGCGCATGGCCGCGGCCTCCCGGGCGGCGATGGCCATCGCCGCCCCGCTGCTCATCCCCACGAAGATGCCCTCCTCGCGCGCCAGGCGGCGGGTCATCTCGAAGGCCTCCTCGTCGTCGATGTTGACCTTTTTATCCAGCCTGTTTTTTTCGTAGATTTCGGGGCAATAGGCCTCCTTCATGTTCTTCAGGCCCTGGATCTTGTGGCCCAGGTAAGGCTCGACGCCGACGATTTCGATGGCGGGGTTGTACTCCTTGAGGCGCCGCGAGAGGCCCATCAGGGTGCCGGTGGTGCCCATGGTGGCCACCACCATGGTGACCTTGCCGTCGGTCTGGCGCCAGATTTCAGGCGCCGTGCCCTGGTAGTGGGCCCTCCAGTTGGCCTCGGTGTTGTACTGGTCGGCCATGTAGTAGCGCTCCGGGTTCTCCCGGGCCAGGCGGTAGACTTCCTCGATGGCGCCGTCGGTGCCCAGATGCCCTGGGGTCAGGAGGATCTCGGCGCCCCGCGCCCGCAGGATCTTCTTGCGCTCCTCGCTGGCGGCCTCGGACATGGCCAGCAGCAGCCGGTAGCCCTTGACCGAACAGACCAGCGCCAGGCCGATGCCGGTGTTGCCGCTGGTGGCCTCCAGGATGGTCTTCTCGGGGGTCAGCTCCCCGGATTCCTCGCCCGCCGTGATCATCGCAAGGGCCGCGCGGTCCTTGATGGAGCCGCCGGGGTTGAAGTATTCCAGCTTGGCCAGGATCGTGACCCGGGGGTTGGGATTGAGGTGGCGGATCTCCACCAGCGGCGTGTTGCCGATGGTGTCGAGAATTGAAAAAGCCATGTTGGCGTGTCCTTGGTTGACGGCTATCGTGAAACGGCGGCGCCTGGGGTCGGCAGGCGTTTTAAGCGTCCGGTCAGAATATCGAAAATGGCCTGCCGCACGGCCGCCTCGCTTTGGCCGGCGTCGACGACGGCGAAGCGCTCGGGGGCTTCGGCGGCCAGTTCCAGGTAGCCGGCGCGCACCTTGCGGTGAAAGGCCAGGGCCTCCTTTTCGAAGCGCGACTCGCCGGCGCCGCGCGAGCCGCTATCCAGCTGGTGCCAGGCGCGGCGCAGGCCCACCGCCGGATCCAGGTCCAGCAGGAGGGTCAGGTCGGGTCGCAGCCCGCCCAGCAGCAGATCGTGCAGGGTCTGGATCAGGCGTCGGTCCAGGCCGCGGGCATAACCCTGGTAGACCAGGGTGGCGTCGAAAAAGCGGTCGCAGAGCACCGTCTGCCCGGCGTCCAGGGCCGGAACGACGACCTCCTGGACGTGCTGGACGCGGTCGGCGGTGTAGAGCAGCAGCTCGGCCCCCGGCGCCAGGTGGCGGTGGTCGGGGTCCAGCAGAATCGCGCGCAGTTTCTCGCCGATGCGGGTGCCGCCGGGCTCTCGCGTCTGCAGGCAGGTCCGGCCGCGTTCTTCCAGAAACCGGGCGATGTGGGCCATCTGGGTGGTCTTGCCGGAGCCTTCGATGCCTTCGAGGGTGATGAACATGCCCTGTTTTCGCTTTCCGCGGTTTTCTCGCCGGGCCCCTTGCGGGCGCTGCGCGAATCAGCCCGCCTGGGGGTGTTTGCCGGTGTAAAAATGGCGCCCCAGCAGCCGGTGGTAGGCGGTCCAGGTCTTCTGGGAGGGGTCGCTGTTGATGAAGTCGCGGATCCCGTTGATCTTGGAGTCCATCTCGTCGATGTAGTTGAGCAGCACGGCCTCGATGGTCTTGGGCGGCTCGGGGGAGCCCAGCTCGCGGGCGCCGTGGTGGCTGACGATCATGTGCTTCAAGAGGTTGGCCTGCTCGACGGGAAAGTCGGGCACCTCGCGGATCTTGGCCGCCACGATTTCCAGGCCGATGACGATGTGGCTGAGCAGCCGGCCCTCGTCGGAATAGTCGATGGCCACCTGGTAGTCGAACTCCCGGATTTTGCCGATGTCGTGAAAAATGGCGCCCACCAGCAAGAGGTCGCGGTCCACGCCGCTGTAGTGCTGGGCGATCTTATCGGCCAGAAGCGCCATGGACAGCGAGTGCTCCAAAAGCCCCCCGATGTAGGCGTGGTGCATGTTTTTGGCCGCGGGGGCGGTTTTGAAGAGTCGCACGAATTCGGCGTCCTGCCAGAAGGCCGCCACCAGGGCCTTGAGCCAGGGGGTTTCCAGGCTTTGGGTGAGCAGGCAGAGGCGCTCGAACATCCGCTCCGGGTCCCGCTGGCCGGTGGGCAGGAAATCCGCCGGGGTGACATTCTCCGCCGGGCAGGGCTTGATCGACTTGACCACCAGCTGCAGGCTGCCCTTGTACTCGCCGACGCTGCCCTTGACGGCGACAAAATCCCCCGCCGCCACCGTCGGGGCCAGCTCCTCGACGCGGTCCCAGAGAACGCCCTTGATGCTGCCGCTGCGGTCGGAGAAGGTCGCGTTGAGGTAGGGGTTGCCGTCGCGCTTCTGGTAAAGGGCTTTCTCGGCCAGAACGAACACGTCGTCCACCGCTTCGCCGGCCTTGAGCTTTTCGACAAACTGGCGCTTCATGGGGCACCTTTCGCAGGTTGGGGCGCAACCGGCCTCAGCCGAAGGCCAGGGGCCAGGCCCTGAGGTTCTCCAGCAGGTCGTAGGCGGTCATGTCGCATTTCAGCGGGCAGATCGTGACGAAGTTGTGATCCAGGGCGCCGCCGTCCACCTCGGGGTCGTCGTAGCCGGTCTGCGGGTCGCAGCCCTGCCAGAAATAGACCCGCTCACGGGGATCGGTGCGTTTTTCGAAGGCGTCGCTGAATACGCCGATGCCCTGTCGGCTGATGCGCACCCCGGCCACTTCTCCCAGCGGCAGGTCGGGCAGGTTGACGTTTAGAAAGGTGCCGCCGGGAAGCCCCTTTTTCAGGACCATCTCGGCCAGACGGGCGATAAAACCGGCGGCGGCGTCATAGTGCCGCGGCGCGTGGCTGTTGACCGAAACCGCGATGGCTGGCAGGCCCAGCAGGGCGGCTTCCTTGGCGGCCGATACCGTGCCCGAGTAGTTGAGGTTGATCCCCACGTTGGCCCCCGGGTTGATGCCGGCGATCACCAGGTCCGGCCGGCGTTCCAGGAGCTCCAGAACCCCCAGTTTGACGCAGTCCGCGGGGGTACCGCTGACGGCGTAGCCGCACATCCCGTCGGGGCTGCGGTGGTGGGTCAGTCGCAGCGGCTTGTGCAGGGTGATGCTGTGGCTGACCGCGCTGCGCTCGCGCTCGGGGGCCACAACCGTCGCCGCGTAATCCCGCGCCAAGCGCCGGTAGAGCGCCCACAGGCCCTCGGCCTGAATGCCGTCATCGTTGGTCAACAAGAGGTTCATCTTTTTCCCGGCGGCTGTCTGCAGGACGCCAACGGGCGCCCCTGGTCCGGCCGCCCGCGGCCGTTTTGGAACTTCATCTTGATTTTTCAACCAAATTAAAATTATACTTCATATTCCGCCCGGGTTCAACAGGTTATCCGTTCCTTTCTTGCCGTGGGTAAAATCGCCGCGAAGGGCCGCCGCCAGGGGCTGTGCCGGCCCCCCAACTGGATCCAGATGAGCGCAATCGACAGGTCGGGTCAAAGATCAGCGGGCCTCGGCCCCCGGAGAGGATCCAGGGCTGCCCCGCGCGCGGTTAGGCTGCTGGCCGCCGCGTTGTTGCTGGTCCTGGCTGCCGGCGGGGCCGCGGCCCGGCAGCCGTTGACCGACGACCCCGACCAGCCCTGGCACATCACCGCCGATGAGATCAGCTACGACGACCGGCTGCAGGTCTACATCGCCCGCGGCAACGTCGACATCACCAAGCTGGATCGCCGCCTGAAGGCCGATTTCGCCCGCTTCGACTACCTGAACATGCTAGCCGAGGCTTCCGGCAACGTCGTCATGACCGTGGGTCAGGACGTCCTCAGCGGCAACCGCATGGAGATGGACCTGCGCACCGAGACCGGTACGGTTTACGGGGGCGGCCTGTTCGTCGAGGAAAAACATTTTCTGATCACCGGGCAGACCATCCAGAAAGTCGGCCCGCGGGATTTCAAGGTCGCAAGGGCGAGCCTGACCAGCTGCGACGGCGACCCGCCTGCCTGGAAGATCACCGGCCGCAACCTCAAGGTCACCCTCGAGGGCTACGGCTTCGTCACGCACCCCGTCCTGTGGGTCCGCAACGTGCCGGTGTTCTATGCCCCGTTTATGGTCTTTCCAGTCAAGCAAAAGCGTCAGAGCGGGTTGCTGACCCCCGAGGCGGCGATTTCCGACCGTCTGGGAACGCAATACGTGCAGCCCCTCTACTGGGCCATCAACGACAGCAGCGACGCCACCCTTTACGTCGATTACATGTCCGACCGGGGGGTCAAGACCGGTGCGGAGTATCGCTACATGCTGGATGAATTCTCCAAGGGGGTGGCGATGTACGACTTCCTGGAGGACCGCAAGGTGGATGACGGCAGCGGCAGTTCCAGTGAGGATTATGGCTACACCGACGACAACTACCTGCGCACCAATTCGGACCGCTACTGGTTTCGCATGAAGGCTAACCAGGCGCTGCCCCAAGATTTCTTCGCCAGGCTAGACCTGGATTTCGTCAGCGACCAGGACTACCTGAAGGAGTTCCAGGACGGCTATGCCGGCTACACCCGGAGCGACCGGATGTTCGAGCGCTTTTTCGGGCGCGACCTGGATGACAAGGACGACACCATCCGCAGCAACAGCCTCAACATCAACCGGGTCTGGTCGCGCTACAGCTTCAATGCCCTGACCAACTGGGAGGACGATGTCATCGCCCGGACCCAGGACAAACAAAACACCGCCGAGAGCACCCTGCCGGCCATCGGCCTCAACGGAGCGCGCCAGCCGCTGCCGGGTTCCCCGCTCTACTTCGATTTCGCCACCAGTTACTTTCACAACTACACCGAGGACGCCGACCGCAACCAGCGCTTGGACGCCTACCCCCGTTTTTACTGGCCTTTTCGCTGGCAGCGCTACCTGGCATTGGAGCCCTCAGTCGGCCTGCGCCAAACCCTCTGGTACATCGACCGCTTCGACGATGGCAGCAGCGAGAATGACCGCACCCTGAGCCGCGAGCTCTACGACCTGCGGCTGGACCTCTCCACCGACATCTTCAAGATTTACAAGACCGACCTGGGGGGGCTCGATCGCATCCGGCACACCCTCCGCCCCCAGGTGGTCTACAGCTTCATTCCCGACAGGGACAGCGAGCGCTTCCCCGATTTTGACCGCATCGACAAGATCCTGAAAAAAAACCAGGTGGCCTACTCCCTGACCAACACCCTGACCTCGCGTAAACCCAGGGCGCCGCGCGGGGAGGCCGCCGGCGATAGTCCGCCGGAGTTTGACTATCGCGAGTTTTTGCGCTTCAAGCTCGAGCAGAGGTACGACATCACCGAGGCCGATGAGGGCGACCCCTTGAAATTGCGCAATCAGGAGACCCTCAAACGGGAGCCGTTCTCACCTCTTTCGGGCCAATTGGAGTTTGTGCCGGGGCGCCACCTGGCTCTTCAGGCCGGTGCCGAGTGGTCCTTTTACGAGGACACCTTTCTCAGGCGCAACATCGCCGCCCGTCTGACGGATCTGCGGGGCGACCACCTGTTTTTCGAGCATCGCTTCACCGAGCTGTCTCTGCTGCGGGATCTTGAAACGGGCGATGTTACCAGAATCGACCGCAGTCAAACCCTATACGCCGATGCGGGCGTCCGCCTGGCCGACTGGCTGTGGGCCTACGGCGAATACGAGTACAACCTTGAAGACGAACTGGTGCAGCGCGCCGGCTTCGGGCTGGTTTACAGCGCCCAGTGCTGGTCCGCCGGTATCGGGTATCTGCAAAAGGATGAGGACCGCCAGATCGCTTTCATGGTCAGTCTGCGCGGTTTGGGGAGCCTGGGCGAAAAGGCCATAGGGCGTTCCATCCCAAGCCCGCTGGACTGGGATTAAGCGCCCAGTCGAGGATTCTGCCCGGTGCCTTTCGCGGCCCTGGGCCTTTTTTTGATTCGCGCAGGCCGGCCACGGTCGCGCCGGGAAAATGCGGCGGCCCGCAGATCACCCATCGACAAAGTCTTTGGAAAACACGCCATGCCATCATCGCAACTGGTCCGTTCCTGGTATGTGCTGCACACCAGGAGCCGTTTTGAAAATGTGGTCAACGACGGCCTGCTCAAAAAGTCGATCGAGGTCTTTCTGCCCCGGATCACCGTTCCCAGCACCCGCCGGGATCGCAAGCTCATGATCCGGGTGCCGCTTTTCCCGGGGTACATCTTCGTCCGCACCAACCTGGATCCCAACGAGCACCTGGAGATCGTGAAGACCATCGGGGCGGTGCGCCTTATCGGGACCAAAGATGGGCCCGTGCCGGTGGCGGCCGAAACCATCCAGTCGCTGCAGATCATGGTGGCCAGCGACCTTTCGATCGTCACCGGTAGCCGGCTGCGGCGCGGTGACCGGGTGATGGTGATCAACGGTCCGCTGGTGGGGCTGACCGGGGTGTTCGTCAGCTACCGGGGCAAGGGGCGGGTTGTGGTCAACGTGGACGCCCTGGGGCAGTTCGCCGGGGTGGAAGTCGCCGCCGAGGACGTGGAGAAAATTCCCCAAATACTGACATAACTGTTTGACATTTTAATAATTTTTTTTTATCTAGATAGATCGCCTGCCAGCGGGCAAAATCCGGGGAGGAGGGTTTATGAACAAATTGGAACTCATATCCGCCTTGAAAGACAATGCCAATATCTCCAAGGCCGAGGCGGCCAAGGTGGTGCAGCTGTTTTTCGACAGCATGGCCGATGCCATGGCCCGCGGAGAGCGGGTGGAGATCCGCGGTCTGTGCAGCTTCTTTGTCAAGGAGTACAAGAGCTACACCGGGCGCAACCCCAAAACCGGCGAAAAGGTCCTGATCAGCCCCAAGAAGCTGCCCTTTTTCAAATGCGGCAAAGAGCTCAAAGAGCGTGTGGACACCCTCGGGTGACCTGTTTTGTCTGGATTTGAAGCCCTCATAGGGCAGGAACGGGCCGTCGAGCGCCTGAAAGCCATGCTGCGCCGGGACGCCCTGCCCCATGCGTTGCTCTTCTGCGGCATCGAGGGGGTGGGCAAAGCCCAGGCGGCGCTGCTCTTGGCCATGGCGCTGAACTGCAGCGCCGCGGCCGGGGAGGGGCCCTGCGGGGCGTGTCGCACCTGTCGAAGCCTTGCGGCGGGTCAGCACCCCGATCTGCTTACGGTCGCCCCCGATGGGCCGCTGATCCGGGTGGCCCAGGTGCGTCAGCTCTGCGCCACCTTGGCCCTGAAGCCTTACGCGGCCCGCACGCGGGTGGTGATCATCAGGGATGCGCGCGCCATGAACCCCGAGGCTGCCAATGCCCTGTTGAAGGTGCTGGAGGAGCCGCCGGAGCGGACCCTGCTGATTTTACTGGCCACCCAAATGGGTGACCTGCTGCCGACGGTCGTCTCCCGCTGCCAGCAGCTGCGCTTCGGCCCGATTCCCCGACGGACGCTGCAGACCCTGCTGACCGAGGCACATGGAATCGCCCCGGATGCCGCCGCCTTTGCCGCCGCCGTCTCCGACGGCAGCCTGACGCGTGCGCTGCGCTGCAGCCAGGCCGACTGGCGCGCCCGCCGCAGCTGGCTGATCGCGGCCATCGGGCTGGACCGCCCCGAAACGCTGTCCAGTCGGCCGTTGGAGCTGCTGCTGGCGGTGGCCGAGAAACTGGCCGGGCGGAAAGACTGGATCCCCGAGGCGCTCGATCTGATCAATGCCTGGCTGCGCGACCTGTTGGTTTTTCGGCACACACCCGGCCGCCTGATCAACCAGGACCAGGCGGCGCTGGTGGGCCGGGCCGCGGGCCGGCTGCCGGATGAAGCCCTGTTGCAGCGCATCCAGGCGGTTGCCAGCGCCCAAAGGCAAATCGCCGCCAACCTCAATCCCCGCCTGGTGCTGGAGCGCTTGATGCTGCAGCTGGCGGGTCGCCTGCCGGCAGGGTCCGGGAGGCCCGGAAACCAATCCCCCCCAATATGAGTCGGCCCGCCGCCGGGTTTACCGCTATGAACTGTGATGCACCATGAAAAAAGTTGTCGGAATAAGATTCAAACCGGCCGGCAAGGTCTACGATTTTGACAGCGGCGCCTTCGTTCTCAAGCACGGTGACCGGGTCATCGTCGAGACCGAGCAGGGCCTGGGGTTCGGCACCGTCGCCACCCCGCCGGTGGCGCTGGCCGATGATGCCGTCGCCAAACCGCTCAAGAAGGTTTTCCGGCTGGCCAGCCCGGACGATTTCAAGCAGCGCGAGAGCAATCTCGAAACCCGCAAAAAGGCCCATGCCTTCTGCCTGCAATGCATCAAGAAGCTTAAACTCAAGATGAATCTGTTTCACGTTGAAAGCACTTTCGACGCCAGCAAGCTGACCTTCTTTTTCACCGCCGAGGACCGGGTGGATTTCCGGCAGCTGGTCAAGCTGCTCGTGCGCGAGTTCCGGGTCCGGATCGAAATGCGGCAGGTGGGCATTCGCAACCAGGCAAAGATGTGCGGCGGCATCGGCCGCTGCGGCCGGGAGCTGTGCTGTTCGCTTTTCATGGAAAAGTTCGAGCCCGTGGCCATCCGGATGGCCAAGGAACAGAACCTCTCCCTCAACCCCACCAAGATTTCGGGCCTGTGCGGGCGCTTGATGTGCTGCCTGACCTACGAAAACCCGGTCTACCACGAGCTGAGGAAGGGGTTTCCCAAAATCGGTAAAACGGTGGACTACAAAAACGGCAAGGCCAAGGTCATCCGCCACAACCTGCTCGGTCAGCGCTTGACCCTGCGGCTGCAGGACGGAACCGAAGTCGAGACGGCGCTTTCCCAGATCAATTGGGACGCGCCCAAGAAGAGCAAGGAGTAAGCGAATGGACAGGCCCTTTTACGTCACAACGCCGATCTACTACGTGAACGCCAGGCCGCACCTGGGGCATGCCTATACCACCATCGTGGCCGACGTGGCCTGTCGTTTCAACGCCATGCGGGGCAGGGAGACCTTTTTTCTGACCGGCACCGACGAGCACGGCGATAAAATCGTGCGCGCCGCCCGCAACGAAAACCTCAGCCCGCGGGCCTACGTGGACCAGATCAGCGAGCTCTTCAAGGCGCTCTGGCCGGAGCTCAACATCGGTTTCAACCGCTTTATCCGCACCACCGAACCCGGTCATATGGCGGTGGTGGAGCAGATCCTGCAGAAGATCTACGATGCCGGCGACATCTACTTCGCCGAGTACGAGGGCCTCTACTGCTTTGGCTGCGAGCGCTTCTACACCGAGCGCGAGCTGGTGGACGGCAAATGCCCGGACCACGACGCGGCCCCCGAGGTGATCAAGGAGGCCAACTATTTTTTCCGCATGGGCAAGTACCAGCAGTGGCTGATCGATCACATCCAGCGGCACCCGGATTTCATCCGGCCGGAGCGCTACCGCAACGAAGTGCTCGCCTTTCTGCGCGAGCCGCTGGAAGACCTCTGCATCTCACGGCCCAAGGCGCGGCTCAAATGGGGCATCAACCTGCCCTTTGACGACGGCTACGTCACCTACGTCTGGTTCGATGCCCTGATCAACTACGTCTCGGCGCTGGGCTACCCGGAGGGCGAGCTGTTCAAGAAATTCTGGCCGGTGGTCCAGCACGTCGTCGCCAAGGACATCCTCAAGCCCCACGGCATCTACTGGCCGATCATGCTCAAGGCCGCCGGCATCGACGTCTACCAGCACCTCAACGTGCACGGCTACTGGAACATCGACCAGAGCAAGATGTCCAAGAGCCTCGGCAACGTGGTCGAGCCCCTGGAGCTCAAGAATGTCTACGGGCTGGACGCCTTCCGCTATTTTCTGATGCGCGAGATGGTGTTCGGTTTGGATGCCAATTTTTCCGAGGACGCCCTGGTGCAGCGGATCAACTCCGATCTGGCCAACGACCTGGGAAACCTCTTCTCGCGCGTGGTCACGATGGTGCACAAATATTTCAAGGGCGTGGTCCCGGAAGTCGATCATGAAGCTGAAAAGGAGCTTCAGCCGGGGATCGCCGCCGAGGCCTCGCGGGTCATCGCGGAGTATGAAAGCGAGATGGAGAATTTCGTTTTCCACAAGGCGCTGACCGCCGTCTGGGAGTTTATCAACCAGCTCAATAAGTACATCGATGTCACCGCCCCGTGGGTGCTGGCCAAAAAAAAGGCGACCCACAAGCAGCTGGCCGCCGTGCTCTACAACCTTCTGGAGGGGCTGCGGGTCATTTCCGGTCTGATCTACCCGGTGATGCCCGATACCGCCCGGACCATGCAGCGCCACCTCGGGCTGGACCCCGACGCGCCTTTCTACCGGCTGGAGACCCTTTTGCAGTGGCGCTATCTGCCGGCGGGAACCCAGCTGCCCAAGGCGGTCGGACTTTTTCCGCGGATCGAACGCAAGAAGGACGACGCCCCCGGCGACGATGCCGCCGGCGAAGCGGCTGCCGGCGCGCCCCTCAAGCCGGAAATCACCATCGAGGAGTTTGCCAAGGTGGACCTGCGGGTGGGGACGGTCCTGCGGGTGGCGCCGGTGCCCAAGGCCAAGAAGCTGCTCCAGCTTGAAATCGATCTGGGGGAAAAGCGCACCGTCGTGGCCGGCATGGCCGCCAGCTACACGCCGGAGGAGCTGGTGGGCAAACAGGTGGTGGTGGTGGCCAATCTCAAGCCCGTCAAGCTGATGGGCGTGCTCTCCCGCGGCATGCTGCTGGCGGCCGTGGATGACGTCAGGGGGGCGGTCCTGACGGTGGACCGGCCCATGAAGCCCGGCAGCGGGGTGCGATAGCGCCGGCAGCCTTGAATTTCAGCCCATCGGTCAACCAGGAAAAGATGACCCACACACCCAGCTGGAAAGTCTATCAGGCCCAATTGCAGCGAAAAACGCGGCTGCGTCGGCTGCTGCGGCGCACCCGGCGCCTCTGGGCCCTTTTGCCGCTGCTGCTGCTGGTGGTTTACGGGCTGACGGCCGGGTTGAGCGGCAGTGACAGCTCGCCGCTGCCCGCGACGCCCCCGGCCCCGTCGCCGAGGGTCGCCCCTGACCCCCCGCCGGCCCCGGACCCGTCCCCGGCGCCCGTCGCAAAGCCGCAAAGCCCCCCTGCGCCGGCGCCTGCGGCCCAACCGGCGGAAGCCGCATCAGCGCCGGTGCTCACCAAGGCGGACCTTCAGGTCCTGATCGACCCCAGCCGCTTCATCAACCTCACCGAGGCCGCCTTTCCCCTGGAAATGGACGGCCGGCGCTTTACTGTTGAAACCAGCCTCAACCCCCAGCTGCAGTCCCAGCTGCTCAAACGCATGGATCGCGAGCACTGCCGCTACATCGCCGTCGTGGCCATGGAGCCCGCCACCGGCAGGCTGCTGGCCATGGCCGGCTTTGACAAGGACAACCCCGCCAGCGCCAACCCCTGCATCGAAACCCGCTTTCCGGCCGCCAGCATCTTCAAGATCGTGACGGCTGCGGCCGCCGTCGAAAAGCTCGGCTTCCGCCCCGGCTCCTCCCTGAGCTTCAACGGTGGCAAGTACACCCTCTACAAGTCCCAGCTCAAGGACCAGCAGAACCGCTACACCCGCTACATCACGTTCCGGGACGCCTTCGCCCAGTCGGTCAACCCGGTCTTCGGCAAGCTCGGCGCGCGCACCCTGGGCAAAGACGCCCTCCAGCAGTATGCTGAGGCCTTCGGCTTCAACCGTCCGATCAATTTCGAAATCCCGCTGGCCCCCAGCACGGTCTCCTTCTCGGACGAACCCTACCAGTGGGCCGAGATTGCCAGCGGGTTCAACCGCCAGACGGTCATCTCGCCGCTGCACGGCGCCATGCTGGCGGCCACGATTTTAAACGGCGGGCAGATGGTGGCCCCCACGGTGGTGGATCAGATCAGCGACGCGAGCGGCCGCCCCCTCTACCGCCAGCACCGCCAGCCGCTCAACCGGGCGATCTCCCCCTCGACCTCCAAGATTGTCAACACCCTCATGGAGGCCACCGTCCTCGGCGGCACCTCGCGCAAGGCGTTCAAAGGCCACCAGCGCCACCGGGTACTCTCCCAGCTCAATATCGGCGGCAAAACCGGCAGCATCAGCAACCGCAACAACGAGTTGCGCTTCGACTGGTTTGTGGGCTTCGCCGAGGAGAAAAACGGCTCCGAGAAAATCGCCATCTCGGTGGTCGTGGCCCACGAAAAATATATCGGCGTCCGCGCCGGCCAGTATGCGCGCCTGGTGATCGAACGCTTTTTCGGGAATTATTTCAGCCAGGCCGCCGCCGCCAAGGCCAGCGGCTGAAGCGCCCGCCCCCCTCTGCTTGCGCCCAATTCACCGAAGGAAAACCCGCCCCAGGGGTCCCCGGACCTCCTGGGGGCGTCTGCGGCCGGCCGCAGACCGCATCAGACCGCCAGGTAGCGCTCCTGGATCGTGCGGTCGCGCTTGAGCTCGGCGGCCTTGCCGTGGTGCTGGATGCGGCCGTTATCGATGACGTAGCCGCGGTCGGCGATATTGAGCGCGAAATGGGTGTTTTGCTCGGCCAGCAAAATGGCGAGGTCTTCTTTCAGGCTGAGGATGATGTCGCTTAAAATTTCGATGATCACCGGGGCCAGGCCTTCGCAGGGTTCGTCCAGCAGCAGCAGTCGCGGGTTGCCGGCCAGGGCCCGGGCCACGGCCAGCATCTGCTGCTCGCCGCCACTGAGCTCACCGCCCTTGCGGTCGCGCAGCTTGACCAGCAGGGGAAAGACCTCGAAGAGCCGCTCCAGGGGCCACGGGGCCTGCCCGCTGCGGGGGGGCAGGCGGGCCACCTCCAGGTTTTCCGATACGGTCAGGTCCGAGAAAATGCGGCGCTCCTCGGGCACGTAGCCGATGCCGCGGCGGATATTGGCGTAGACCGGCTCCCCGCTGATGCGCGCTCCGTCCAGGCGCACTGTGCCGCGGGCGGGGGGGTTGAAGCCGGCGATGCTGCGGATGGTGGTGGTCTTGCCGGCGCCGTTGCGGCCCAGGAGGCAGACGATCTCGCCGCGGTCGACCGTCAGGCTCAAGCCCTGGATGATGTAGCTGTCGTCCCGGTAAACGTGGATGTCATCGACTTCAAGCATCGAGGCTGCCCCCCAGATAGGCCCGTTTGACGGCGGTGTCGTTGCGGATCCGCTCCGGCGGGCCCCATGCCAGCAGCTGGCCCTGATGGAGGACGACGATCTGGGAGGCCACCGCAAAGACGACCTTCATGTCGTGCTCGGTCAGGCAGAAGGTGGTGCCCGAGGTGTCCGCCAGGGTCTTGATGAGGCGGATCATGCGGTCGGTCTCCTCGGGGTTCATGCCGGCGGTGGGCTCGTCCAGCAGCACCAGTTTGGGCTCGCGCGCCAGGACGATCGCCATCTCCACCAGGCGCTTGTCGCCGTAGGCCAGCTCACGCGCCGGGCGGTGGGCCGCGGCCGCCAGGCCGACGCGCTCCAACTGCGCTTCGGCCAGGCGGTAGACCGCCTTTTCACGGGCCAGCGGGCGCCAGAAATTCCACCCCTGGCGGTGCTGCAGCAGCAGTGGCACGGCCACGTTGTCCAGCACGCTGAGGGCCGGGAAAATATTGGTGATCTGAAAGGAGCGCACCAGCCCCAGGGGGGCCACCCGATGGGCCGGCAGCCCGGTGATGTCCCGGCCGTCGAACACCACGCGCCCCTCGCTGGGGGCGAAACGGCCGGAAACCAGGTTGTAGAAGGTGGTCTTGCCCGCCCCATTGGGACCGATCAGGGCGGTGAGGGCGCCCGCCGGAATTTCCAGCGAGATGCGGCTGAGCACCTGGAATTTGCCGAAGTGGTGGGAGAGGTCCTGCACCTGGAGCAGTGGTTGCGCGCTCATGGCCGGGGGCTCCGGGTGCGGGGCCGGCGCGCTGCCAGAAGCCCGGTGATGCCCTTGGGGAAAAAAAGGACCACCACGATCAGGATGGCCCCCAGGACGATCATCCAGCTTTCGGTGACCTGGGTGATGATCTGCTCCAGCAGGAAAAAGACGGCGGCGCCCACCGCCGGCCCCAGGAAAACGCCGCTGCCGCCGAGGATCGTCATCAGCGCCGGTTTGGCCGAAAAGGTCCAGTGCAGGTAGTCGGGGGTCGCAAGACTGTTGAAAAAACAGAACAGGGTGCCGGCCAGCCCGGCCAGCCCGCCGGCAATGACGAAGGCCAAAAGGCGCACCCGCTGGACGCGCCCGCCGACGAAGGCGAAACGTTCCTTGTTTTCCCGCACGGCCGTCAGAATCAGCCCGAAGGGCGAACGCCCCACCTGCCAGAGGAGCAGGGCGCCCAGGAGGCTCGCCGCCAGGGTGAAGAGGTACAGGCTGACGGGCGAATAGAGGCTGATGGCGGCCCCCGGCAGCCGCAGGGGCGGCAGCGCGAAGAGCGGCAGGCCGTCGCTGCCGCCGGTCACCGCGCGCCAGTTGTGGGCGATGGTAAAGAGCATCATGCCGAAACCCAGGGTCAGCATGGCGAAGAAAATCTCGTCGCGCCGGACGCAGAGATACCCCACCGCCAGCGCCGCCAGGGCCGCGGCGGCGCTTCCCAGAAAGAGCGCCAGCCAGACGGAGCCGCCGCCGGCCTGAAGGTAAAGGGCGGCGGCAAAGGCCCCCAGGCCAAAAAAACCCCCCTGACCGAATGAGAGCAGTCCTGCGGCGCCGAAGAGCAGGTTGAAGCTCAGCGCAAAGAGGCTCATGATCAGAATCTCGGTCAGCACCATGGTCCAGTAGGTCGGTAGCAGGAAGGGGCAGAGGATCAGGGCCGCGAGGCCGAGGCAGGCCCACAGAAGGGGGCCGCCGCGTCTTGGGAAGGTGGCCGGCATGGCTACGCCTCGCGCCCAAAAAAGCCGCGTGGCCGCACCAGCAGCACCACCGCCAGGAGGAGGTAGGGCAGGGCCATCTGGGCCTGGCCGGCGAAAACGGTGCCGAAGGATTCCAGCAGGCCCAGGAAGAGGGCCCCCACGAAGGCGCCGGGGAAGCTTCCCAGCCCGCCGATGACCACCACGATGAAGCTTTCGATGATGATCCGGTCGCCCATGGAAGGCGCCAGGCTTTGCTGGGGCGCTGCGAGCGCCCCGCCCAGGGCCGCCAGCCAGGCCCCCAGGGCGAAGACGGCGGTGAACAGCAGCGGAACGCGCACGCCAATGCCCTCGGCCATTTCACGGTCCAGTGCCGCCGCCCGCACGATCCGGCCCCAGCGGGTGAACTGGAAGAAGAACCACAGGCCGAGGCCCACCAGCGGGCCGACCACGATCAGAAAGAGGCGGTAGACCGGGTAGGTGTGGCCGAAGAGCGGAAAAACCCCGGCCAACAGCGGCGGCGCCTCGACCACGTGATAGGCCGGCCCCCAGAGCAGCCGAACCGCGTCGTCCAGCACCAGCAGGATCGCGAAGGTCAACAGGAGCTGGAAGCTCACGTCCCGGGCGTAGACCCGCCGCAGCAGAAAACGCTCCACCACGACCCCCAGGGCCGCCACCAGAAGCGGCCCCAGCGCCAGGCCGAGCCAGAAGCTGGGCACGATCCGCATGATCTGCATGCAGAGATAGGCCCCCAGCATGAAGAGCGCCCCGTGGGCGAAGTTGAGAACCCCCAGCACCCCGAAGACCGTCGTGAGCCCCATGGAGATCAGAAACAGCAGCATCCCCCAGCTCAGGCCGTTCAGCATGTTTATGGCCAGTGTTTCCACACCCACCTCTTTATGTCAGGGGCGCCTGGAATCCGGGTGGACCCCCGTCAGGGCGTCATCTGGCAGCCGGTTTCGGTTACCGGCGGGGTGATCTCCGCCCCCGGGAAAACCCGCAGGGGTTTCAGGATGGGGATCGGATAAGCCGGGTCCGCGGAGGTCTTGCCCCAGCAGGCGTCGGTGAGCGCCTGGTGGTCTTCGGCCCGGATGGTTATGAGCCCCACCGGCAGCTCCAGGCTGAGCCCCTCGAGAGCCGTGATCACGGCCTCCTTGTCCACCGTCGCGGCCTTTTCCACCGCGGCCTTGTAGCTGTAAACCGCCCCGTAGGCCCCGTGGGCGTTGTAGGACGGGTACTGGCCGTAGCGGTTGTAGTAGTCGTTTCGAAAGCGCTGGTTGCGGTCCGTATCGTTGGCCAGAAACCAGTAGCGGGTGCCCACCCAGATCCCCTTGGGCATCTTGTCGCGCAGGGCGTCCAGGACTTCCACGGCCCCGCCCAGGGTCATGAGCACTTCGAAATCCCCGCTAAAAAATCCCATCTGGTCGGCCTGGCGCACAAAATCGATCAGGTTGCCGCCCCACAGCGAGATCAGTACGCCTTGGGGCTTTGCCTGCATGAGCTTGGTGATGTAGGCGCTGAAATCAGTGGTTTTGGCGGGCGGAAAGGCCGTCTGGGCCTCGGGCAGAAAACGCACCGCGGGCTTGATCTGCTTGAGGTATTTTTGAAAGTACTCCCAGGACTGATGCCCGAAGGCGTAGTCCGGGCCGATGGTGGTCCAGGTGTCGGCCTTGGTCTCGGCGGCAATCAGGGCAGCGGCCTTGACGTTCTGGTCGAGATTGAGCGAGATGCGGAAGGCGTAGCGGTTGCAGAGGCTGCCGGTAACATCGGGGGTGGCGGCGTGGGTGATGATCAGCGGCGTTTTCATCTGCAAAAGGGCCGGTACGACCGCATTGGCCACCCCGCTGGAATCCAGCCCGATCAGGCAGTCCACCGCCTCCTGGAAGACCAGTTTGCGAAAGACCCGGATGCCCACATCGGGCTTGCCGGTGGAATCCTCGAAGCGTGCCTCCAACTGGCGCCCCAGGATGCCGCCCTCGCGGTTGATCTCATCGATGGCCATCTCTGCCCCCTGTTTGGCGAATTGACCGTAGGTGGCAAAGGGTCCCGACATGATATAGACGAAACCGAGCTTAATCGGCGCGGTCGCCGCAGCGGCGGAAGCCGGCAGGCTGATCGCCAGGATAACCAGAACGGCTGCGCACAGCGCACCCCGCAAACGTTTCATGGGCACCTCCCTTTGAGAGTGTTCATCAAGCATCGCTTGGGCTGCCCGCGGCGCAGGCACCGCCGCGCAAGCGGCTGCGTTTTGCCGGCCGTCCGGGCCCGCAGGCGCCGGGCGGGGGGGGCCCGCGGGCCGAAAACAACCCCACGGCCGCGCGATGAATCCCCATAATCAAATGATATTTAGGCTTTATACGCCGATTCGAACTTCTTTGCAACCGCGCTGGTCTCATGGGGGGCTGCGATAACCGGCGGGGTGCGGATCAGCTGGACGGCTGCCAGGGATAACAGGCTCATGTCGGCCCCGGCGAGGAACGGAGTACGGTAGTTTACCATCCACAACAGGCCGGGGCGTTTTCATCGAAATATGGGCGGCGGAGAGCGGTGGCAGCGCGGACCATCTTCCATAGCAAATTCCCGCCCCAAAAAGGAAAGCCGGCCGACGTCGCGGCCGTTTCGGAACTTGCAGGCTTAAAAGGCGATGACATCGGGTTTGAAATGGGCTACAAAAACAAAATTTCAATCAACGGATAGACCAATCGAAAGGACACTGGTGTATGACTGCCGCCTATGAACTCGATGAGGACACCCGCCGCTACCTGATTGCGCTGTGCGAGGCGACCGGCGGAGAGACCACCGCCCAGGTCTCCATGTACGGGATTGGCGAGGCGCTGGGGTTTGACCGCACCGCCGCCGGCCGCCTGGCCGAAACCCTGATCGGCTGGGACCTGGTGGAGGTCCGGACCCTCTCCGGCGGGGTCGGCCTGACCGCCGAGGGGGTCGCCGAGGGGCGCAGATCCGGGGCCCAACTGCCGGGTGAGGCCGACACCGGCCCCCGGCTGGGGGACGGGCCGGTGGTGGATGCGGCCGCCCGCCAGGCCGTGGAGGGGGTGGCAGGGGAGCTGAAAGTCGGGCTGGGGGGCTTCGGCCTTGCGGCCGACGGGCTCAGCGAACTGCTGACCGATCTCAAAACCATCGATGTCCAGTTGACCTCGCCGCGCCCCAAGACCGCCATCGTGCGCGAATGCCTGGGCTCAGTCGGCCGGCTGCTTAAGGCTGCCGGGCAGGAGGCCGCGGCCGAGCGCGTCCGGCTCTTTCTAGGGGACTGAGCCCCCCGGTGTCGCATTCGAGGCGTTCCCTCCCACACCGCCGCCCCTGCCTTGCGGCGTTCGTCAAACCGCTTTTTGCAAACAGCGCAGGACCTGCTGGCACGTCTCGGGAGCGGCCGCCAGCAGGTGCTCGCCGCGCTGCTCGCCGTCGATGTACTCATTGGCCGACAGCGGCCGACCGTCCATTTTGTATATCTTGCCGCCGGCGGCTTCCAGAATGACCTGAGCGGCCGCCAGGTCCTGATAGGATTCGTTGGCGACGAAGGCCGCCTCGGCGCGGCCCATGGCCACGTAGCAGATATGCGCGGCGGTGCACCCCAGGTTGCGGATCTTGCCCGGGAAGCTCGTGTGGTAATGGTGGTGGAAGCGGGAGTAGAGCAGCAGCAAGCTCTCGTCGTTGATGCTCTGCTGGGCTGAGATGGAGATCGCTTTCTTGCCCCAATAGGCGCGCTTGCCCACCTGGGCGTGGAAAATATCGCCGGTGGCCGGCATGAAAAAAACCCCCAGCGTGGGCCAGAAATTGTCCAGCAATGCCAGTGACATGCCCCAGATGGGAATCCCCGCCAGAAAGTTGGAGACCCCGTCCAGGGGGTCGAAGACCCACAGATAACGCGTTTCGTCATGGGCATAGGCCGTGCCGAGATGCTGGGTGTCGAAAACCTGGTGGGCGGGGAAGGCCGCCCGCACCTCTTTTTCGAAGTGTTGACGCAGGTGCAGCTCCGCGGATGTCACCAGCTCCTCGTCGAACTTGATGCCGTGTTTGCCCTTCCCGTAAAATGTCATCGCTTCCGCTCCGGTCCGGCGGATGGTCTCGGTTGCAAACCGCATCAAGGCCTCTATTCCATGATCGACAAAGTTCATATGGGCGTCTCCTTTGCTGGGGTTCACGGGTGTCCCTCGATTGGGGCTGTGGGGTGTGGCGCACGGCCTTTCGGCTTATAGCCCGAATTGCGCCAAAGCTCAACGGTTTCGCCGGGCGGGAGAAGCGGGGGTTGACAATTATGACGCAATGCGTCATTTTTGATGCCATAATCCCGTTTAGCGGCGGCCGCCCGGCGGACCGCCGCCCGGCCACAGGAGGAGACCCATGCACCAAATCAAGAAATACGCCAACCGCAAGCTCTACGACACCACCGAAAAGCGCTACGTCTCGCTGACCGAAATCGGGGAGCTGGTCAAGGGTGGAGAAGAGGTGTGCATCGTGGACAACGCCACCGGTGAAGACCTGACCTCCGTCATCCTCGCCCAGCTTCTGGCCCGTGACCGGCGGGAGAGCGTCGAGGAGATGTCCTCCGGCTTTCTCGCCCAGCTGATCCGCAAGGGCGGGGGGACCCTGAGCGGGTATGCGCGCAAGTCCGCCGCCTTCTGGCAACACACCATCACCCTGGCCGAGGATGAAGTCGAAAAGCTGATCGGCCTGCTGGTGAGGGACCGGGAGATCAGCGAGAAGGAAGGCCGCACCTTGAAAAAAGAGATCCTCGGGTATGCCGACAATCTCAAGGGCTGGATCGGCGAGAAGGTGGATCAGCGGGTCGCCGAGTTGCTGCAGCTGATGAAGCTGCCCACCCGCGAACAGGTCAACCGCCTGACCGAGGAGGTGGCCGCCCTGCGCCGCAGGATCGACCAGCTGGCGCCTCCGCCTCCCGATGCCGGTGAGGCCACAGAAGCGGTTGCCGCAACGGAAAACGTCCCCGAAACACCCCCTTCGTCGGGCGAGCCGGTGGACTAGACGACCGCTGCTGGGCGGCCCGCCGGGCGGGCCGCTCTTTCCCGGTTTTGCCTATCACACCGTGCTGTAGTTCGGCCCCTCGCCGCCTTCCGGGCATGTCCAGGTGATGTTGCGGTAGGGGTCCTTGATGTCGCAGGTTTTGCAGTGCAGGCAGTTGGAGGGGTTGAGCTTGAGGTGGCGGCGGCCGGTCTTTTCGTCCGTCTCCATTTCGTAGACCTGCGCCGGGCAGAAGCGCGTGCAGGGGCTGGCGTAGGTTTCATAGCAGGTGGTGACGCACAGCCCGGTGTCGTGGACGATCAGGTGGCAGGGCTCGTCCTCGCGGTGCAGGGTCTTTGAGAGGTAAACGCCGGTGAGCTTGTCCACGTAGAGGACCCCGTCGTAGGGGGGCTTGGCATCGGCCTGGGGCTGGGCCGCCGGGGCCTTGCCTACGGGCTTGAGGGTGCGGCAGTCCTCCCGGTGGTGCAGGGGGTCGATCAGGCCGCGGCCGGCGCTGACGTACTGGGCGCCCAGGTGGATCAGTTTGGCGGGCATTTTTTTGGCCAGGGCCTGGGTGAAATTGCGGCCCTCGTAAATTTCGGCCTTGAGCCAGCTCCCCTCCCCGCGCCGGGGGTAGCGCGCGAGGGTCTGTTCGCCGGCATCGCCGCTGGTCAGCGCCGCCAGGGCGGCCTCGGCCGCCAGCATGCCGGATTTCATCGAGACGTGGATCCCCTTGAGCCCCGGCGTGTTCTGGAAGGCTGCCGCAGCGCCCACGAAGAGGGCCCCGTCGGCGGCGAGACGCGGCATGGTGTAGTAGCCGCCGGTGGAGACGGTGCGCGCCCCCTGTTCGACCACCTTGCCGTCGCGGATGATGCCGGCAACCAGCGGGTGGCGCTTGAACTTGATGAACTCCGCATAGGGGTCCAGCCAGGGGTTTGCGTAGCCCAGCCCCACCAGAAAGCCCAGGGCCACGCGGTTGTCGCTCATCTCGTAGATGAACCCGCCGCCGGGGGTTTCCATCCCCAGGGGATAGCCGAAAGTGTGGAGGTCGTTGCCTTCGCTGGTGGTGAAATAGTGCCCCTCGGGCAGTTGGATCACTTCCTTGATGCCGGTTTCGTAGACCTGGGGCATCTTCCCGGCGGCCAGCCCCAGCTTTGCGGTGAGCGATTTCATCAGGCTGCCGCGGGCGCCTTCGCCGAAAACGGTCACCGGGGCGTGCAGGTCGATGCCGGGCTCGAAATTGCCCTTGGGGGCGCCGTCCTTGTCCAGGCCCTGGTCGCCGGTTCGCACCCCGGCAACGCGGCGGCCGCCCTCGGCGTAGAGCACCTCGCTGGCGCTGAAGCCGGGGAAGATGTTGACCCCGAGCTCCTCGGCGATGGTGGCCAGCCAGCGGGTGAAACGCGCCAGGCTGACGATCAGAAACCCGGTGTTGTGCATGTAGCGTGGCACCAGCGGCAGGCGGTAGGCCTTGTCGCGGGTGAGAAAGTAGAATTCGTCCCCCCGCACGGTGGCCTCGATGGGGCAGCCGCGGGCGATGTAATCGGGGATCAGCTCTTCAAGGGCGATGGGGTTCAGCACGGCGCCGCTCAGGGCGTGGGCCCCGACCTCGGCCCCTTTTTCCACCAGGGCGACCTCGGGGGTCAGCCCCTGCTCCCCCGCCAGTTGCATCAGGCGAATGGCGCCGGCCAAACAGGCCGGTCCGCCGCCCACGAACACCACGTCGAAATCAATTCTTTCACGCGCAATCGTCATCTTGGCCCCTCGTGATCGTCATCGGGTCATACCGCCCGCCCGCAGGTGTGCGCCCGGCCGGCGCCCACCGCTGCGGATAGCGCCCGGCGCGGGTCGATTGGGCGGCGGGGTGGGGGAAATCTTCAGGCTATCGGCAGGGTCGGCGGCAGCTTGGAAAACGGCCCCTTCTACCATGTGGCCGCCAGATTGTAAACCGCGCCGGTGGGGCCGCAGGCCTCCGGGAAAACTGTTGGCGCCCCGCCGGATAGCGTGATAAGGATCCCCCACGGCCGGCGGCGGCGCATGCCGCACCCGGGCCGCAGAATCACAACCGGACAAAATCCCCAGGATGGAGCCGTCATGGCACAGAAGGACTACTACCGCATACTGGGTGTATCACCCCAGGCCGATGTCAAGCAGGTCAAGGACGCCTACCGCGAACTGGCCCTGAAATACCACCCGGACCGCAACCAGGGCAACCCCCAGGTGACCGAGAAGATGAAAGCCCTCAACGAGGCCTACGCGGTGCTCTCCAACCCCGAGAAGCGGCGCGCCTACGATGCCCTGCGAAGCCAATTCGGCGCCTCGGCCTACACCCAGTTCCGGCAGGCCTATTCCGAGCAGGATATCTTCAGGGGCTCGGACCTTTTCCATTTCTTTGACGAGATTTCCAAGGGGTTCGGTTTTCGCGGCTACGAGGAGATCTTCCGGGAGTTTTACGGCAAGGGGTTCCGCTCCTTCGAGTTTCAGAAGCCGGGGATGAAGGCCCGCGGCTTCGTTTTTTTCGGCCCGTTGGGGCGCACCGCTCACGGCTCGCGCCGGCTGCAATCCGGCGGCGGGCTGGGGCGGCTGCCCGGCTTGCTGCTGGAAAAGATCGTCGGCGCCCGTCTGCCCCAGGCGGGTGGCGACCTGCAGGCGGATATCGAACTGACCCCGGAATTTGCCCGCCAGGGCGGCCCTTTCGCCTATTTTCATCGCCCCAAAAACAAACGCCTGGTGGTGCAGATCCCCCCGGGGGTGCGCCACGGGCAGCGGATCCGATTGGCCGGAATGGGCAGAGACGGCAAGGCCGGCGGCCGGCCGGGCGACCTCTTCCTGCGGGTCCGGATCCGCCTGCCCCTGCTCCAGAAGATCAAGCGCTTTCTTGCCGGCGGCCGGTCCTGAGGCCGGGGGCCGTCGCGCTGTTTGCCCCTTCAGACTCCCGCCGGTTCCAGGATGCCGGCTTCTCCCAGAAAATCAAGCAGGTCGGAGCAAAATTTTTCCCAGTCCGGCGGACAGTCGTTGTGGGCGGCCTCGTAGGTGATCAACCGCCCCCGGGGGGCCGCCCGGCTGAGGGCCACCCCGTGGGCGTAAGGGATGATGTCGTCGCGGCGGCCGTGGACCACCAACACCGGGCCGGGGTAGCTGCTGACCACGGCCAGGTTGTCGAATGGGTCCCGGATCAGGAAGCCGGGCGCCAGGAAGCGGTAGGCCATGGCGCGCGTGCTTTTAAAGGCCGACAGGAGCACCAGCGCGGCCGGCGGGCGCTCTGCGGCCAGGCTGCAAACCGCACCGGCGCCGATGGAGCGCCCCAGGAAAACGATGCGGTCGGGGTCAACGTCCCGGAGGCCGCGGAGGTGGTCGTGGGCGGCGATCATCGTCCGGGTGATGGCGGCCTGGGAGGGCGCGCCCTGGGAGCGGCCGTAGCCGGGGTACTCCACCAGCAGGACCGCGACGCCCCGGCGGGTGATCGACCGGAAGGCATCGGCCCACAGGTCGATGCGCTCGGCGTTGCCGTGGGCGAAGATGATCGCCGGCCAGGGACCGCTGTGCGGGAGGCCTTGGGCCTGGACCGGCAGAAACCAGGCTTCCACCCGGCCCTCGGGGGTGTCCAGCCAGAGCACCGCCACGTCCGGTCCCGCCGCGGCCGCCGGCCCGCCGCTGAGGTGGCGCGGAAAGATCATCTGGCGCTGCATCAAAAACAGCAAAGCGCAATAGCTTGCGTAGATCAGCACGAGCACCAGGCCGGTCTTGGCGGCAGGGGGCATGGGCGCCTCCGATGTCATGCGCCGCAGGATTCGGCGCGCGTTTGAATGGCGTTTGGCGGCCACGGTAACCGATCTGGGGCCCCGGCGTCAAATGTCCAGACCCCACACGAAGCCGGGAAACCGGCCAAAGGAGGCGGGATGAAAACCATCGGCATGATCGGCGGTATGAGCTGGGAGTCTTCGGCTGAGTACTACCGGGTGCTCAACACCCGCACCCGCGAGCGCCTGGGCGGGCTGCACTCCGCAGCCTGCATCCTCTTTTCGGTGGATTTCGCCGCAATCGAGGCCCTCCAGCGCCGGGGGGACTGGGCGGCGGCCACGCGCCGGATGGTGGCCGCCGGACAGGCGGTGGCGCGCGCCGGCGCCGAACTGCTGCTGATCTGCACCAACACCATGCACCTGATGGCCGACGCCGTCCAGACCGGGGTGGACATACCGCTGCTGCACATCGCCGACGCCACCGCCGAGCGAGTGCTGGCGCGGGGGTTCACGCGCATCGGGCTGCTGGGAACGCGCTTTACCATGGAAAAGGATTTCTACCGCGGCCGGCTGGCGCAAAAGTACGGTCTGGAAGTGCTGGTGCCGCCGGCGGCGGACCGCCGGGTGGCGGACGCCGTAATTTTTGACGAACTCTGCCGGGGGCGCCTCCTGCCCGCCTCCAAGGCCGCCTACCTGCGCATCATCGACGGTATGTTGCAGGCCGGCGCCCAGGGCGTCATCCTGGGCTGCACCGAGATCGGGCTGCTGGTCACCCAGGCGGATACCGCCGCGCCGCTCTTCGATACCGCCCGGATCCACGCCGAGGCGGCGGTGGATTTCGCCATCGACGGCCCGTCGGGCGGATAGGTTGTTCTTGATCTTTTGGAGGCGATTGGTTAATTGGGTCTTCTGTTTCCGACTTTAAATGACCATTTGTGGCAGCGAAACGGGAGAGACGCCATGCGGGTTTATGTGGGCTTCGACGACACCGACACCATCGATGCGGACCGCGGCACCGGAAAGCTGGCCCGCTGTTTTGAAGACCGGCTGCCGGAGGGCTGCCGCCTGTGGGGGGTGGTGCGCCAGCAGCTGCTGGTGGACGCGCGTGTGCCGTACACCTCCCACAACAGCTCCGCCTGCGTGGTGCTGGAGCTTGAAGACCCCCAGGGGTTGAAGGGTATCATCGAGCGGGCCGCAGCCCACATCGGCGCAAACTTTCTGGACGGCAGCGACCCGGGGTTGTGCGTCGCCGCGGTGGGGGCCCCCGGGCTTGCCGAGCTGGCGGATTTCGGGCGGCAATGCACCTGCCGGGTGCTGAACCAGAAGGCGGCCCTGGCCGCCGCCGCCGGTGTCCATCTCTCCGCCCATGGCGGCAGCGGGGACGGCATCATCGGGGCCGCCGCGGCCGTGGGGCTGACCGCCGCCGGCTGGTGCGGGCGGTTCATCGAGTTCGGGCTTCTCAGGGAATATCCCGACATGGTCCGGGTGAAGGATCTGGAGGCGCACCGGATTGCGGTGGTCTCGGTGGATCGCGATGCCGCAGTGCCGGGCCCGGCCGATATGGTGCTGACCAATCGCTGGGTGCGGCCGCGGCTGATGGGCGGCCGGCCGGTTCTGCTGGTGCGCGGCGCCGGCCGCGGGGCGTGGGAAAATATCGGTGCCAAGAGAAAGCACCGGATCGAGAAAGCGGCCGCCCGGATTTGACGCTTTGGGCCGCGGCCCGTTTCAGCGCGCCGCGTTTTGGTCCAGCGGGGGGGTGTTCATCTCGCGGTAAATGCGGACGAAATGATCCAGCCTGGCGGCCTGGGCGGCCATGTGCGCCACCCAGAGTGCCAGCACTTCGCGTCCCTCCTGGGTTAAGCGGTACATGCGCTTGGCGGGCCCGGTGCCCTCGGTGATCCACTCCGAAACCACCAGCCCGTCCTCCTCCAGCTGCCGGAGGTGGCGGTAGATCATTCCCGGCGGCGCCTCGCCTTTGACGAAGCCGAATTCCTGCAGGGAGTGGATCAATTCATAGCCGTAGGAGGCTTTGCGGCAAAGCCCCATCAAAATTGAAGGCTGGATGTAGCGCTCCCGCTTGCCCGATCCCGGCCGGCGTGCTTTTTGGGGGCTTTTTTTCATTTTATTGACATATATCTTTAAAGGATCTATATTCACATAAAAAATATTTAGGAAGCCGTTGATTAACCCTCAAAATAAAAGGAGGCACCCATGAGCGCAACTATTTTTGTGCGCAAGCGGCGCAAAATCGAAAAGGGGGAGAAGAAGCCGCGATTCCGCGTGGTCGGCGTCAGCGGCGGCGACGTCAAGCTCTACGTCGAGCACATCCGTAAAAAGGAGCTGGACCAGATTTCGGCCGCGACCGGCGCCGAGGTGGTGTACCTTGAAGCCGGTCAGGGCGGCCGGGACGGCGGCGGTCAATGAACCATCGTGGACGGCGCTTGAGCGGCGGCGTCCACGACCGCCCTCAGCCTTTGGTGATGATGGTGCCCACCGGCTCGCCTTCCAGCGCCCGGAGGATGTCCCCGGGGTTGTGGAGGGCATCGATGATCTGAAGCTGCTGGATGCATTTGGCGCGCTGCAGCATCGCCAGGATGGGCCTTTCGATGATCAGGTCATCCAGGTCTGTCGCCAGCAGCTCACCCGCTGAAATCCGATCATAAAATTTCAGGTTCTTCCTATCCTCGGGACCCACCTTCTTGGGGTCTCTGTCAAAGAGGCCCTTCTCATCCTTCAGATAGATCAGCGACCGCGCACCGATGTTTTCCGCCAGCAAAAACGCGCCGCAATCCGTGCGGTGGGGCGGGATCGAGCCGAATTCGGCGGGGTGCTCGAAAAAGCCGTAAGGCGGTATGCCGTAGGTGATGGGCAGGTATCCCAGCCGGCAGAACATCGTCAGCTGCTCGAGGTTGTCGCCGTGGCCGATTTTTACCCCGCCGTGTTTGGAGAGCAGCACCGCCAGCATCTCGGCATTCTGCCAGGACACCTTGTCGCCTAGCTTGGACAGCACCCCGGTGGGCATGCCCAGGTCGACACCGATGTTGTAAACGTGCCGCGCCCGTGTGCCCCCGCCGGTCATCAGCAGGATCTTGAACTTGTTCTTGGCTTCGATGAGCTTGTCGAGAATCGGAAAAAGGGCCTTGCCGCCCCGATCCATGATGCTCTGACCGCCTATTTTGAGCACGTTGATATCCGGGTGCATCCGGAAATACTCCTGGGACTCGGTGGTTTTCAAGAATTCCTTGCTCACCAGCGACTCCCCCATCATGGGGGAGTCGATGTGCAGCCGCCCCGTTCCCTTTTCCGCCTCTTCCTTGATCAATTTTGCCATGGTCTCGATTCTCCCTTTCGTCCACAGGTCTCACATTGCCGGTCAAGCGGCGCAACCTGTCTTGCCGGGCCTTTTTGAGGACACCAGATTTTCAAACCGCTTTGGCGGCGGTCTGCTGCGGCCTCTTTTCGGGATTTCTAAAATGAGCTACACTCTATGGCGGCTTGACCTGGCTGTCAATTGGGAGGGTTGGCGGGGTGGGCACGAACGGTTTTCAGGTTATTAATGGTCGTTATTGGTAAAAATTGGTTCATAAATTTGTTATTTTTTTGATGGGAAGTGATTTGTTGACATAAGATAACATAAATTCTATAGTTTGACCCTTATTTCCGGCGGCAGCCGGCTGCCCCCGCCCGGCGCCGAGGCCCTGCGAGCGGCCGGGGCAGGAGGTGTAAATGGAGCGTAATCCCCAAAACCTGGCGACCAAGAAATTTCTCTCCACCAAGGAGGTGGCGAAGTTTTTGGATGTCAACGAGAAGATGGTCTACACCCTGATCTCCGACAAGGGCCTGCCGGCCGCCAAGATCACCGGAAAATGGCTCTTCCCGCGGCATCTCGTGGAGCAGTGGATCGAAACCAACACCCTCAACTACCCCCGCCCCAACCACGTGCTGCCCCCCTACCACGGCCTGTTGATCCTGGCCGGCAGCAACGACCCCCTGCTGGAAAAAACCCTTGCACTCTTCAACGAACGCCACCCCGACCAGGTGGCCGTCTTCGGCAACCTGGGCAGCATGGGCGGGCTGCGGGCGCTGCGGCAAAACCTCTGCCACATGGCCTCCAGCCACCTGCTGCAGGAGGATGAGACGGAATACAACTTCGATTTCGCCGTAAAGGAGCTGGACCAGATGCCGGTGGTGATCAATTTCTGCCGCCGGGAGCAGGGCCTGCTGCTGCCCTCCGGCAACCCCAAGGGGATCCAGGCGGTCGCCGATCTCGGGCGCCCGGGAGTCAGAATCGTCAACCGGCGCCTGGGCACCGGCACCCGGTTGCTCTTTGACCGCGAGCTGCAAAAGGCCGGTCTGCAGGCCGAAAAAATCGCCGGCTACACGGAAGAAGTGCTGCGCCATCTGGATGTCGGCCTGGCGGTGTTGACCGGCCAGGCGGATGCCGGACCGGGTATCCGGCCGATCGCCGCCCAACTGGGGCTGGACTTCATCCCGCTGCGCTGGGAGCGCTACGATCTGCTGGTGACCCGCGAGCGCTTCTTCGACAAGGGGATCCAGCTTTTTCTGGGCCTGCTGCACGAAGACGCCTTCCGGGCCATGGCCGCCCGCTATGCAGGCTACGACGTCTCCGCCAGCGGGTCCATGCTTTTCCCGCCGCAGGCATCGGCCGGCTGATTCCGCTGGCTGAAAGCAAACCACCAGAACCCATCACCCGCTGTTAAGGAGGAAGAGAGAGATGAAACGATTTGGCTTTTTTTTGTTGGCGGCCCTGTTGATCGGCGGATCGGGGGCCTTTGGGCAGGAGAAGGTCCTCATGATGGCCACCACCACGAGCACCGACAACACCGGTTTGCTGGATTACCTGGCGCCCGAATTCCAGCAGGACACCGGCATCGTGCTGCGCTGGACTGCCACCGGCACCGGCAAGGCCCTCAAGCTGGGGGAGAACTGTGACGTCGACGTCCTGTTGGTGCACGCTCCGGCCGCCGAGAAAAAATATGTCGCCGACGGCTTCGGCATCAACCGCCGGGAAATCATGTACAACGACTTCGTGATAATCGGCCCGGCCGACGACCCGGCCGGCATCCGGGGTCAGGGGGTCTCGGCGGCCCTGGAAGCCATCAAAGGCAAAACGGCGGTTTTCGTCAGCCGCGGGGACAATTCGGGCACTCATAAAAAAGAGCTGTCCCTTTGGGAAGCCGCCGGGCTGCCGATCCCCGAAAAAGAGGCCTGGTACATCCAGACCGGGCAGGGGATGCTGACCACCATCAACGTCGCCGCCGAGCGCAACGGCTACACCATGACCGATCGCGGCACCTACATCAAGTACGAGGCCGATTTGAAAGGCAACCCGCCGCTCAAGATTTTGGTGGAAGGCGATGCCGTGCTGCTCAACCAGTACAGCGTGATGGCGGTCAACCCGGAGCGCTGCCCCAAGGCCCAACTGGAACTGGCCACCGCGTTCAGCGACTGGATGGCCGGTGAAAGGGGCCAGGGGCTGATCGGCGGCTTCAAGCTGCTGGAAAAACAGCTCTTCACTCCCAATGCCCAATAAGCCGGCGGAGAAAACTGTCCACACCTGATCCGGTGCGCGGGGGCCGTCAGGCCCCCGCTCGATTTCGGGGTGCCCGCAGCCGGTGCGCCTCCGCGCACCCCTTTTTCCGGCAGGCATCATGGATTTTCTGCTCGGCGGTTTCCTCACCGCGATCCAACTGCTCGTAACGGGCGACAGCGAAACCTATTCGGCCGTTTTCGCGACCTTGCGGGTTTCCAGCTATTCCATGGCGGCCAGCCTGGTGCTCGGCGTGCCGGGGGGCTTTTTCCTCGGCCATTTCGATTTCCGCGGCAAGCGTCAGCTGCGCCTGGTGGTAGACACCCTGCTGGCCCTACCCACCGTTCTGGTGGGGCTGTTGGTCTACGCCTTCCTCTCCCAGCGCGGGCCGCTGGGGGATTGGGGGCTGCTGTTCACCTTGCCGGGGATCGCCATCGGCCAGACTTTTCTGGCCCTGCCCGTCGTGGTGGCCCTCACCGCCACGGCGGTGGAGGCCATGGACCGCCACCTGCGGACCACCCTGATCACCCTGGGCGCCAGCCGCACCCATCTGCTTTTCAGCATCCTGTGGGAGGGGCGCTTCGGTATTCTGGCCGCCGCGGCGACCGCTTACGGCAGGGTGATGACCGAGGTGGGGATCTCGATGATGGTGGGCGGCAACATCAAGTGGCTGACCCGCACCATGACCACGGCCATCGCCCTGGAGACCAACAAGGGGCAGTTCGGCATGGGGGTCGCGCTGGGACTGGTGCTCATGGCCATCGCCTTCGGGGTCAATTTTTCGGTTTCATTTCTGCGCAGGAGGTGAGGGGGGTTGCAGCGGCCGCTTTACTCCATCCGCGCCCTGGCGCATATTTACGGCGACGGGCCGCCGGTGCTGGCCATCGAGCGGCTGAGCGTGGCGCCGGGGTCCATCCTGGGGCTGGTGGGCCCCAACGGCAGCGGCAAGAGCACCCTGCTCAAACTGCTGGCCTTCGTGGAAAAACCGACCCGTGGCGAGATCCGCTTCAAGGGCCGGATCGAGGCGCCCTTCTCCGACGCGGTGCGCTTCCAGGTCACCCTCTTGACCCAGGAGCCCTACCTCATGCGCCGCACGGTCCATGCCAACGTCGCTTACGGCTTGAAACTCAGGGGACGGCGCCGGGACTGCCGCCGGCAGGTGGCGACTGCACTCTCACTGGTGGGGCTCGCGCCGGAGCGTTTTGCCGAACGCAAGTGGTTTCAGCTCTCCGGCGGCGAGGCGCAACGGGTGAGCCTGGCGGCCCGCCTGGCGCTGCGGCCTGAGGCCCTTCTGCTGGACGAGCCCACCGCCAGCGTGGACGCCGCCAGTGCGGAGCTGATCAAGGCGGCAGTCCTGCGGGCGCGCGACCAGTGGGGCACCACCCTGGTGGTCGCCAGCCACGACCGGCAGTGGCTGCATGAAATCTGCGACGAGAGCCTGCACCTCTTCCGGGGGCGAATCCTGGAAAGCGGAGCCGACAACCTGCTCTTCGGTCCCTGGCGGCCCGGTCCGGACGCTTACTGGCACAAGCCCCTGGACGGCGGCGGGATGGTCCGCGTGCCGCCGCCGCCCGACGATGAGGCCGTGGGCGTGCTGGATGCCCGGGCGGTTTCGCTGACCGCACCCGGGGCCGAGTTGCGGCCGGGGCTGAACACCCTGGAGGGGGTGGTTTCCCGCCTGGTCCTTGAAAAGCACAGCCGCCGGATCGTGGCCACCATCAGCGCCGGTCCCCTGGCGCTTACCGTCAAGCTCGACGCCGAGCTGCTGCAGGCCCTCGCGCTCTACCCAGGACAAACGGTGCGGGTTGATTTCGCACCCGAGGCCGTGGCCTGGTGCGAGCCCCCCGAGGGCTAACCCTCCCCACCGGATGTCCCTTCGCCGTCCAATTCCGGGAACGCCCGCCGCAGGATCGCCGCCTGCTCATCGAGGATCTCCCCCAATATCGCCGGCGTGGTCATGGGATTCATGATCACGCAGCGGAACACCACGATTTTCTCATCGGGGCGGGCGGCAAACTGCAGGGTGGTACGCGACACGAAGCTTTTGCCGGCCTCGCGTTGCAGGCGCTGGACGGTGCCGGTGATTGCGTTGAGCCGATCCACCAGCCTGCGGCGCTCGGCGGGTGGCGCGTTTTGCAGCGCATGGCGCAGGGCCGGGGGGCAAATCCGGTAGGTGAGGATGTTGAGCTCCGGCGGCGTCACCAGCTCGAACAGAGGCCGCCGCTGGATTTCGGCCGCGAAGCGCCGCGCCGTCTCGATGCCGTGCGCGATCAGCAGGCCGTAGCCCCGGGTGCCCATGATCTTCAGGGTGCTGTCGAGGATCAGGCTGCTTGCCTCGCGCGAGCCGGCCAGGGTGCGGATGCCCAGATCCAGCGAGCCGGGCCGGTTGACGTAGTTGGCATGGTAGGCGATGGCGTCCATCAGGGTGGGGTCGCGAAAATAGACCATGCCGCAGCTCATGGGCATGTAGAACTGCTTGTGGCCGTCGATGGTGACTGAGTCCGCCCGGTGGATGCCCGCCAAAAGGGGGCGGTATTTTTCCGACATCAAGACCGGCCCGCCCCAGGCGGCGTCCACATGGAAATGGATGCCCCGGGCGGCGCAGACCTCGGCGATGGCCGCCAGGGGGTCCACCGTGCCGGTTTCGGTGGTCCCGGCGATGCCCACCACGGCGATCACGGCCGTTCGGGCCGCCGGCTGGTCCAGGTCTGCGAGGGTCTTTTCCAGGGCCCTTAGATCCAGCCGGTTGCAACCGTCCACCGGCAGCGGCAGAACGCTGCGGTTGCCGATCCCCAGCAGGCCGCCGGCTTTTCGCAGGGAGTAGTGCCCCAGCCGGGAAACTAGCACCACCGCGCGCGTGACCCCGTAAGCGGCGTAAGCTGCGGCGACCCCCTCCCGCTCGATGCCGCTGAAATCGCCGCGGGGCGCGAAACGGCGGTTGCGGGCGACCCACAGGGCGGTGAGGTTGGCCAGTGTGCCGTCCTCGGTGAAGCCGCCCAGGGTGGTGCGGGTGTCCTGGACGTGCTGGCGGTAAAATTTCTCGCCGCGCCGGAAGATCAGCCGGTGGATCTTGGCAAGCACCTGCTTTTCCACCACCGAGACCACCTTGGATGTTTCCAGCTTGATCACGTTCTGGTTGAGGGCGGCCACGATGGTTTTGAGGTGAACCATGAAAAAGGGGATCGCCGAGGTCATGTGCCCCACAAAATAGGGTGAGGCCACGTTAACCGCGTGGGGGGCGATCTCCTCGATCAGGTCGGTGATGACCGCGGCGAGCTTCTTCTCGGGGGTGGGGCTGATGCGGGTTTCGGTGAACTTTGCGGCCAACTCCCGCAGGCTGCGCTCCTCGGTGATGCCGACATTTTCCTTCAGAAAGTCCTGCAGACCGAAGAGAATCTGCTCCATGTACTTGACCAGGGTGGCCCGCGCGGCGTCGCTGTCGGGACGCAGGAAGGTGCGCATCAGGGCTTGCCAGTCGGCCACGAGGCGGGTGTGGTCGGAAGCGGACGGGGGCGGTCGCATAGGCGCTAAAAGCCTTCGCCGGGAGCGCGGCCGTTCCGGGCCCGCCGGCCCCGGCCGCGGTGGTTGACCGCTGCGCGCCAGGGCGGCGGGGGGCCGGGTTTTCGGCCAGCGGTTTGAGGGATGCCGGTTAGGTGGGGCCCGCATTCAGCGCGGCTTGCGGGCCAAGAGTCCCGGCCAAAAATCATGCCACGGCTTGCTTGTCTTTTGGCCCGTCACCGGCGTTACATCCGGCGACACATATCACGAAATGCACCGGTGGACACGCCTTGGTGAGGAACCGAAATTCGGCGCCAGCCCGTTGAATTACTGGTTGCCGCGACCCCAATGCGATCCGTCTGGCTGCGGGGCTCAGACCAGCCCCTGGTCCAGCATGGCCTCCACCACCTTGACGAACCCGGCGATGTTGGCGCCGTTCATGTAGTTGCCCGGTGTACCGTATTCCTCGGCGGCCGAGAGGCAGACCTGGTGGATGCTCCTGATGATGGCCCGCAGGCGCTCTTCGACCTCCTGGCGCGGCCAGCTCAGGCGCATGCTGTTCTGGGCCATCTCAAGCCCCGACACGGCCACGCCGCCGGCATTGGCGGCCTTGCCCGGGGCGTAGAGAATGCCGCTGTCCAGAAACCGGGTGATCCCCTCCGGGGTGGTGGGCATGTTGGCGCCTTCGCAGACCAGGGCGACCTTGTTGCCGATCAGGTTTTCGGCGTCCCGGGCGTTGATTTCGTTCTGGGTGGCGCAGGGAAAGGCCAGGTCGGCGGGGTGGTCCCAGAGCGGGTTGTGCTCCAGGGTGGGGTCCACCGGGGTGTAGACCACGCCATCGTATTTTTCGGCATATTCCGCGATCCGGCCGCGGCGCACGTTTTTCAGAAACATGACGAAGTCCAGCTTGTCGCGGTCGATGCCGGCCTCATCGTAGATGTGGCCGGAGGAATCCGAGAGGCTCAACACCTTGGCGCCCAGGGCGATGAGCTTCTCGGCCGTGAACTGGGCGACGTTGCCTGCCCCCGAGATCAGGCAGCGCTGGCCTTCCAGGCTCTGGCTGCGGGTCGCCAGCATTTCGGCGGCGAAATAGACGCAGCCGTAGCCGGTGGCCTCGGGCCGGATCAGGCTGCCGCCCCAATTGACCCCCTTGCCGGTCAGGATGCCGGTGAAGCGGTTGCTGAGCTTCTTGTAGGTGCCGAAGAGGTATCCGATCTCACGGGCGCCCACGCCGATGTCGCCTGCCGGGACGTCGGTGTCGTGGCCGATGTGGCGAAAGAGCTCCTGCATGAAGCTCTGGCAAAAGCGCATCACCTCGCTGTCGGACTTGCCCTTGGGGTCGAAGTCCGAGCCGCCCTTGCCGCCGCCCATGGGCAGAGTGGTTAGAGCGTTTTTGAAAACCTGCTCGAAGGCCAAAAACTTCATGATCGAGAGCGTGACCGAGGGGTGAAAGCGCAGCCCGCCCTTGTAGGGGCCGATGGCGCTGCTCATCTGGACGCGAAATCCGCGGTTGATCTGGATTTCGCCGCGATCGTCCTGCCAGGGCACCCGGAACATGACCACCCGTTCGGGCTCCGCCAGGCGTTCGAACACCTTCTGCCGCCGGTACTCGGGGTTGCGCTCCAGCACGGGTTGAACCGATTCCAGCACCTCGCCCACCGCCTGATGGAACTCCTTTTCAGCCGGGTCACGGTTGGTGATCCGGTCCACTATCTCGTTCATCGGTTTCCTCCGTTTGGGGGATTAGAATCGCTGCACAGGACCGTTTGCCGTCAAATTTCAATCTCAGCGTCTGCGCCAGGGCTACGTGGCGCACGAACCGGCCGTCCCGGGCGGCCGGCAGGCCGGCGAGAAACGGCCAGTCGATGAAGTCCCGGGGGTCCTTGGAAATGGTGATGTAGCTGATCCCCAGAGACGTGATGTTGTGAAAAAAGTGGGTGCCTTGAGAAGGATCGGCATGCAACCGGGGGTGGGTGGTTTCCACAATCGCCCCCACCCCGGAAATGTCCTTCCATCTGACCGGGATGCCCAGCCAGCTGTCGGCCGATCCCCAGCGGCCCGGACCGATCAGCAGGTACTTTCGTCCGGCGGCCAGCAGCTGCACGTTGAAGGCTGCGATTTCTGCCGCGATCGCCACGGTGCGGGCCGGGTCGAAGGATTCGGGTTTGACATACACCAAGTCCCGGACGGTGTTCAAGCCCCCGGTGCCCATCACCATGCTGGAGTAGCAGAAGGTGTGGTGCGGTGCAGCGCTGTCGCTCTCTTCTTCGCCCGGCCACGCCGGGGTCTTGGCCATCGGGCGAATCTGAAGCAGCGCCAGGTTCGGCTGGGGCTGGTCCGCCGATGCCAGGGTCAGGGCGAATTCAATCTCCATCGGCCCGCCCATGCCCCGGTGGCCGAGCGCCAGCAGGTCCACCAGGATGGCCGGCAGGGGGATTGCGCTGTGTTTGAGAACGTTGGCAAAGGTGACCACCGGATAGTCCCCCCCGCCAAGGCGGTCGCGGATGTGCTGATCCTGGGGGCTGTAGCCGCTGGCAAAGAAACGTACCGCCGGGTGGTCGGCGGCCTGGTCGATCGTCAGCTTGACCAGCGCGTCTTGCCCTCCAAGCCCCCGTTCTTCGGAGCGGCCGGTCATCTTGAGGGCGAAAAAGGCCCGCTGGGCATTTTGCAGAATGTCGGCCACCGTCGAAAAATGGGGCAGCAGTTCCGGGTAGCGGGGGCAGAAGCGCAGCGTCGAACCGCCCTCGACCACCGTTTTGCCCAGTCCCAGGGCAATGTGGGCGATGCCTTCCTCGGGTCGCATGGGCCCCACCGGGTAGAAATTGTAGGACTGCGCCACGCCCGCCAGGGCCGGATAGAAATAATCGCCGTGCCGGGCGCCGGTGAGCGCCTGGACGATGACCGCCATCTTCTCCTCCTCGGTGCGGTGCAGGGTGCTGCGGAAAAGGGCGCGCGGGTTCTCGAGGAAGGTCGATGCCCAGACGAGCTTGACGGCGTTGATCAGCCGGCCCAACCGGACGTTGAGTTCCTCGTGGCAGTTGGGCAGCATGTAGGTGTTGTAGACCCCCGCGAAGGACTGGCCCTGGGCGTCCTCCAGCAGGCTCGAAGAGCGCACCGCCAGGGGGTAGGTCACCTGTTGCAGGTAGGCTTTGAGATCCTCGCGCAGCCAGACGGGGAAACGCGCGGCCAGGAAGGTTCCGAGAATGCTGTCGTCGTCGAGACCCTCAGGGTCGAAATTGCGCAGGGCGTTTTCGTCCAGGAAATCGTCGAAACCCTCGGTGGCGATGGCCACGCTGTGGGGAATGGTGATCCGCACACCCGGGTACTTGGCCGGCAGCCAGGCGTTTTCGATCAACTGCGTGGCCAGGAAGGCCAGGCCGCGGGCCTTGCCGCCCATGGAACCCAGCCCGATCTTGAAAAAACCGTTTTCGGTGTCGAATTTGGCCGGCACGAAGTCGGAGATCACGCCGCGCTGGCGTTTCTGTCGGCGCTCGCGCAAACTGGCAATCAAGTAGGCCTTGATGGCCGCCGCGGACGGGAAATCGCTGGCCTTGATGGGGCGCAGCCGGGAGGCCAGAAGAATTTCACAGCGGGCCATCAGCCAGTTGGAAAAATGGTTTTGGGTGGCGTGGTAGAGGACCGAGGCGTCCGGCACCGATGGCAGCACCTTTTCCAGGGCCTGCACGCTGTTGGCGCGGGCCACCTCGCGCCCGTCCGGCATTCGGAATACAAACTCGCCGAAACCCAGGTAGCGGGTGAAAAACGAGCGGATTTCGGCGTTCAGCGAGGGGGAGTTCTTGTTGACGAAGGCCGCCGGCAGGGCCAGCGCCCGCTGCCGGTTGCTCTCCTCGCTGCTCAAGACCAGAAAGGGAACCCCCGGCGATTCCCGCTGAATTTTGGACAGCAGCGCAAAACCGGCCTGGGGGTCCATTTTGCCATGGCGCTTGAAGCGCACGTCGGAAAAGACGCAGTGCATGTAGGGGCGGTAGCGGCGAAAAATATCCAGGGCCTCCTCGTAGGTTTCCGCCAGCAGGATCTTGGGCCGCGCCCGCATCCGGCGCAGCCGGTGCTCCGCGTTGATGGATTCCTCCATCACCGCCTGGGTCTGGCTGACGATCTCACGGTAGAGCAGAGGGAGAAAGGAAGAGTAGTAAAAGGGGGAGTCCTCAACCAGGAGAATGACCCTGACCCGTGCCCGCGTGGTGTCGTGGGCCACGTTGAGGAGGTCTTCGACGCTCTTGATGATGGCCAGGAAAAGGTCGGAGTTGCCCAGCCAGACGAACTGTTTGTCGATGGCGCGCTGGTCGGTGCCGCGTGGGTCGTCTAACAGATCCGTGCTGTGGGCCAGCAGAATGACGGGCAGATCCGGGTGGTGGCGCTTGATCCGGCGCCCCAGGTCGTAGGGGTCCCGATCACCCAGGCCGGGGTTGAGGATGACCAGATCGAGGGGTTCCTTTTCCAGGGCCGCAAGGGCTTCGGCGGCGGTGGCGACCCAGGTCAGACGCGGCGGACTGGAGAGGTTCAGCCCTTCGTATTCATTCACGATCCGCTCGGCCAGGCGGCCGTCCTCCTCCATGATGAAAGCCTCGTACGGGCTTGAGACCAGAAGGATGTGATGCACCTTGCGGGTCATCAGATCGTAGAAGACCTTGAAGGAGAGGTCGAAGTCGTCCAGCTCGTTTTGCGGTTCGGTCGCCATGGGGTTCACCTGTTGGGGGTGGGCTACGGCACCGGGATCCAACCGTCGGCTTGACGATGGTATATACGCCGCCGCCCCGGTTGACAACCGCAAAGGCGCTGTAGTATTTTCAGCCGACTCGCCAGGGTGCCGGTTCCGGCCACGGCGCCTGATTGCACCTCATCCAACCGGCCGCGACCTTGTGCGACCTGTCCCCGCTGCCCTGGAGCAGACGATCCTGCCATGAAAATCGCCCTCGCCCAAATCAACCCGATTGTCGGGGATTTCGATTACAATTTCAAAAAAATAAAAGACTTTGCCGGCGATGCCGCCGGTCGCGGGTGCGACCTGGTGGTCTTTCCCGAGCTGGCTATTTCGGGCTACCCCCCCCGGGACCTTTTGGAGAAAAGAGATTTTGTCGTCGCCGGCCTGGCCTGCCTGGAACGGCTGATCGACACCCTGCGGGGCATCGGGGTGGTCTGCGGGGTGGCCGACATCAACCCGGCGGCCGCGGGCAATCCGCTCTTCAACAGCGCGGTCTTGTTCGAAGACGGCCGGGTGCTTCAAAAAGCCGCCAAACGGCTGCTGCCGACCTACGACGTCTTTGACGAGGGCCGCTACTTCGAACCCGGTGCGATCTACCGGACGGTCGCCTTCCGCGGGCGCCGGCTGGGGCTGACGGTCTGCGAGGACGCTTGGAACGACAAGGACGTCTTCAAGCGCCGGATCTACCCGGCCGACCCGGTGGCCCTGCTGGTGGAAAGCGGGGCGGAACTGATCATCAACATCTCGGCCTCGCCCTTTCATGTGGGCAAAGACGCCTTCCGCAGCCGGATGCTGGCCACCATCGCCGGCAAGTACCGTCTGCCGCTGGTCTTCGTCAACCAGGTGGGCGGCAACGACAGCCTGCTTTTCGACGGTCTCAGCACGGCCTTTGCGGCCACCGGCGAGGTGGCCGCCCGGGCCTCGGACTTTGTCGAGGACCTCGTTGTCTACGATCTGGAGACCGGCCGCGGGGAATGCCACCCGGCCGCCGTCTCGGATGTCGCCGCCGTGCGCCGGGCGCTGGTCATGGGCACCCGCGATTACGTCACCAAGTGCGGCTTCGCCAAAGCCGTGGTGGGCTTGAGCGGCGGGGTCGACTCCGCCCTGACCGCCGCCATTGCGGTGGAGGCCCTCGGGGCCGAGAACGTGCGCGGGGTGTTCATGCCGTCGCGCTACACCTCCCCCGACAACTTCGAGGACACCGCCCGGCTGGCCGCTAACCTCGGCATTGCGCTGAACACGGTGCCTATCGACGCGATCTTCGACCAGTTCCTGGGGCAGCTCGCGCCCGGTTTTGACCCCCGGGCGCCGGGGGTGACCGAGCAGAACATCCAGGCCCGGATCCGGGGGGCGATCCTGATGGCCTACTCCAACCGCGACGGCTCACTGCTTATGACCACAGGCAACAAGTCGGAGCTGGCCGTGGGCTACTGCACGCTCTACGGCGACATGAGCGGCGGCCTGGCCGTGATTTCGGATGTGCCCAAAACCATGGTCTATGAACTCTCCCGGCACCTCAACCACGGGCGCGAGGTGATTCCGGCGCGCATCATCGCGAAGGTTCCCTCGGCCGAACTCGCCCCCGGCCAGACCGACCAGGATGACCTTCCGCCTTACGCGGTCCTGGACGAAATCCTGAAAGCCTTCGTCGAAGACCTCAAAACCGTCGATGAAATCGCCGCCCTGGGCTATGAACGCGCCCTGGTGGCGGATGTTGTCGGGCGCATCGTGCGCAGCGAGTACAAGCGCCATCAGGCCGCGCCCGGGCTGAAAGTCACCTCCAAGGCGTTCGGCTACGGCCGGCGCTACCCCATTGCCCACGGGTTCCGGCCCGGCAGCGCCTTCGGTCGCTAACCGGCCAGCGAGGAAATTTTCCATGTCCAGCACCTTCGGCACCCTATTCAGGGTCACCACCTTTGGCGAGTCCCACTGCAAGGGTGTCGGCGCGGTCGTCGACGGCTGCCCGCCGCGGATGGCCCTCAGCGAGGCCGACATCCAGCCCCAGCTCGACCGGCGCCGGCCGGGTCAGAGCCGGCTGACCACCGACCGCCGGGAAGCCGACGCCGTGACGATCCTCTCCGGCGTCGAAAACGGCCGCACCCTGGGGACTCCCATCGCGCTTTTCGTGGCCAACCGCGACCAGCGCCCGGACGACTACCGGGACCTGCAGTCCGTTCCGCGCCCCTCCCACGCCGACTTCACCTACCAGATGAAATACGGCATCCGCGCCGCCAGCGGCGGCGGCCGCTCCAGCGCGCGCGAGACCGTCGGGCGGGTGGCGGCCGGTGCGATTGCCGAGAAATACCTGCGGGAGGCCTTCGGGGTGGAGATCGTCGCCTGGGTGCAGGCGGTGGGGGAACTCGCCGCCGAGGGGATCGACCCGGAAACGGTCAGCCGTGAGGCGGTGGATGCCAGCGCGGTGCGCTGCCCGGACGGTCGAAGCGCCGAAGCGATGCAGGCCGCGATCGTGGACGCGCGCGAGGCGGCCGACTCCCTGGGCGGGGTGGTGGCCTGCGTTTGCCGGCGGGTGCCGGTGGGGCTGGGCGAGCCGGTCTTCGACAAATTCGAGGCCCGCCTGGCCCAGGCCATGCTGTCGATCCCGGCCACCAAGGGGTTTGAAATCGGCTCCGGCTTTGCCGGCAGCCGGATGCGCGGCTCCCGCCACAACGACCCGTTCGTTTTCAAATCAGGGCGCCTGGGGACCGCCACCAATTACAGCGGCGGCATCCAGGGGGGCATCTCCAACGGCGAGCCGGTTTTTTTCCGGGTGGCCTTCAAGCCGCCGGCCACCATCGGGCTGGCCCAGGAGACGGTGGATTTCGACGGCAACCCGGCCGTTCTGGCGGCCAAGGGGCGGCACGACCCGTGCGTCGTGCCGCGGGCGGTGCCCATCGTCGAAGCCATGGCCGCCCTGGTGATAGGTGATCTCGCCTTGCGGCAAAAAATGCGTGCCTGAAAGGCGCGTGTGTCAGAGGAAAACAACTCAACCCCAAAAGGAGGCGCAACATGAAAAAGGTAGTCGTGGCCTACACCAGTCGGACCGGCAAGACCGAAACCATGGCCAATTTCATCGCCGAGGGGGTCCGCATGAGCGGGCACACCGCGGATGTCAAGAAATTGGGGGATATCAAAAGCGAAAAGGACCTGGAGGGCTATGACGGTTTCATTTTCGGCTGCCCCACCTACCACCGGGACATGACCGGCAACATGAAGACCTTTCTTTTCCTGGCGGAAAAGGCCAACCTGCTGGGCAAGATGGGCGGCGCCTTCGGCTCCTACACCCACAGCGGGGATGCCCCCGGCCGAATCTACGACACCATGATGCATGTCTTCAAGATGGACATGGTGGACCTGGGTTCGCTGAACCTCTTGGAGCACGTGGTGGGCACCCCCGACGGCAACCGTGCCTGCCAGGACTACGGTCGGGCTGTGGCCGCCAAACTGCCGGCCTGATCCGGCCCCTGGCCACGGTGGCCCGGGAGCCGTGAATCGCGACAAGCGCAGGGAAAAAACGTTTCCCTGCGCTTTCTTGCGCGGCCTTCCGGACCTTTCCGTTCCAAGCGGGTTATCTCCCGATGGTCCCCCTTTGCTGGCATCGTTTGCCCTGCCAGGAGTCCCGCTGCGCCAGCGCGGCCTGGATCAGCGCCCGGGTCTCCGATTTTTTCAGGGACCACCGGGGAGCCACCAACTCCTCCGGGTGGGGGTCGCCGGTCAGGCGCTGGATCACCATCTCCGGCGGCAGCCGTTCGATAAAATCGCAGACCAGATCCACGTAGGCGGCCTGTTCCAGGCAGGTGTAGCGCCCCGCCCGGTAGAGGGCCTCCAGCGGGGTGCCGCGCACGACGTAGAGCAGGTGCAGCTTGATGCCGTCGATGCCTAAAGCCGCGACCGCGTCGGCGGTGGCCAGCATCTGCTTGCGGGTCTCCCCCGGAAGCCCCAGAATGACATGCGTGCAGATGCGGATGCCGCGCTGCCGGGTCGCCGCCACCGCCTTTGCAAACCGGCCGAAGGTATGCCCCCGGTTGAGGCGCGCGAGGGTGGTGTCGTGGGCGGATTGCAGGCCGTATTCGATCCAGATCAGGTGGCCGCGGGCCAGCTCTTCCAGCAGCTCGAGAACGCCCGTGTCGACGCAGTCGGGGCGCGTGCCGATGGCCAGGCCGACGATGTCCGGCACACCCAAGGCTTCGGCGTAGAGCCGCCGCAGGGTTTCAAGCGGCGCGTAGGTGTTGCAAAAAGACTGGAAATAGGCCAGGAATTTCCTGGCCTTGTAGCGCCGGGCAAGGGCCGTCTTGCCCTGCCGGAGCTGCTCGGTCACGCTCAGGCCCCGCCCGTGGGCGCCGGTGCCCGAGCCGCGGGCGTTGCAGTAGATGCAGCCGCCGGTGCCCACCCGGCCGTCGCGGTTGGGGCAGGTCAGGCCGGCATCCACGCTGATTTTCTGCACCCGGCAGCCGAAAAGGGCCCTCAGGTGGGTGTTGAAATCTCGGTAGCGCTCCGGCATGCCGTCTCCTGCTGGGGAGGGGGGGTCAAAAACGTGCTCATTTTAGCACAAAAAGGCCAAATAAAAAGGGTTGTTGGAAATGGTTGCGGATGCCAGATCTTATGATGTCATCGTCGTGGGGGCCGGCCATGCCGGCTGCGAGGCGGCGCTGGCCGCCGCTCGGATGGGCTGCCGCACCCTGCTGATGGCCATCGACCTGGACAAGCTGGCGGCCATGCCCTGCAGCCCCTCCATCGGCGGGATGGCCAAGGGCCAGCTGGTCAAGGAAATCGACGCCCTGGGCGGGGAAATGGCCCGGGTTACCGATCAGACCGCCATCTCCTACCGCACCCTGAACACCAAGAAGGGGCCGGCGGTGCATTCCTCCCGGACTCAGAACGACAAGGCCCGCTATCACATCGCCATGAAGGCGGTGGTCGAAAAACAGCCCGGGCTGGATCTCAAGCAGGCCATGGTCGAGCGCCTGGAGGTGGCCGGCGGGCGGATCGCGGGGCTCACCGACCAGACCGGCTTCGGCTACAGCGCCAAGGCCGTGGTGCTGGCCACCGGTACTTTCCTGAGCGGGCTGGTGCACATCGGCTTTACCGCCGTGCAGGCCGGCCGCGCCGGCGAATTCGCCTCCTACGGTCTGCCGGACCACCTCAAAGCCCTGGGCTTCGAGCTGGGGCGCATGAAAACCGGGACCCCGCCGCGGATCCACCGCCGCAGCATCGATTTCGAGGCCTTCACGCGCCAGGAGGGCGAGGCCGACCCGGCGCCCTTCTCCTTTTTCCCCCGTGGCCGCCTGCTGCCCCAGGTGGCGAGCTACATCGGCCACACCAACCCCGCGACCCACCGGATCGTCCGGGACAACCTGAAATTCTCCGCGCTCTACGGCGGGGTCATCCAGGGCGTCTCGGCGCGTTACTGCCCGTCTTTCGAAGACAAGATTGTGCGCTTTGGCGACAAGGACAGCCACCAGGTGATCCTCGAACACGAGGGGTTGGAGACCGACGAGATCTATGCCAGCGGGCTGGGCAACAGTCTGCCGCTGGAAATCCAGATTCGGGTGGTGCGCTCGGTCAGGGGGCTTGAAGAAGCCGAGATCATGCGGCCCGCCTACGCCATCGAGTACGACTACGTCAACCCCGTCCAGCTGACCCCGACCCTGGAGACCAAGCGGGTGGCCGGTCTTTTTATGGCCGGCCAGATCAACGGCACCTCGGGCTACGAGGAGGCCGCCGCTCAGGGGCTGTGGGCCGGGATCAACGCCGCCTGCCAGGTGCAGGGCCGGCCCCCGTTCGTCCTGGATCGCTCCCAGGCCTACTTGGGGGTTCTGGTGGACGACCTGGTCACCCGCGGCACGCGCGAGCCCTACCGCATGTTCACCTCGCGCGCGGAGTACCGCCTGATGCTGCGCGAGGACAACGCCGATCTGCGCCTGATGGAAATCGGGCACGACCTGGGCCTGGTCGATGCGGCCGCCAGCCGGGAGGTTCGGGAACGCAGACGGCGGATCGCCGCCGAGATCCAGCGCCTCAAAAACAAGGTGGTCAAACCCGGCCCGGCGGTCAACGCCTTTCTCGACCAGGCCGGCACCCCGCCGATAACCAGCGGGGCCACCATGGAGCAGCTACTCAAGCGCGCCCAGCTGGACTACGGTGCGGTGGAGGCCCTGGCCCCCGGACCGCAGCCCGTGGATCCCAAGGTGGCCCGCCAGGTGGAGATCGAGATCAAATACGAGGGCTACATCCAGAAGCAGCAGAAAGAGATCGAAAAATTCAAAGGCTTTGAACAGCGGCCGATCCCGCCGGACCTGGCCTACGATCAGATCCACGGCCTCTCCACCGAACTGCGCCAGAAGCTCTCGGCGATTCGCCCGACCTCCCTGGGGCAGGCCTCGCGGATCGACGGCATGACCCCGGCGGCGCTATCGGTCCTGATGATCGCCATCAAGGCCGCCGGCGCCCGCCCGGAAACGGCGGCATCGTGATTGCCGTGGCAGAAGAGGGGTTGCCACCGTCCCTGGCGGCGGGCGGGAGCGCGGCGCGCCTGAGAGTCGAAAACCTCTCTTTTCTCGACCTGGGGCCGTTCCAGTTCGGCGTTGCGCACGGGGAGTGCCTGGGGATCACGGGCCCTTCGGGCAGCGGCAAGACCCTTCTGCTGAGGGCCTTGGCCGATCTGGACCCGCACACAGGCGAGGTATACCTGGACGGGGTCGCGGCCGGGGCGCTGCCCGCGCCCCACTGGCGCCGCCAGGTGGGTCTCCTGCCGGCGGAAAGCGCCTGGTGGGCGGACACGGTGGGCGCCCACTTTGACGGGGTTGCGCCCCCCTGGCTCGACCGGCTGGGGTTTGGGCCCGAGGTGCTGCACTGGGAGGTTGCGCGCCTGTCCAGCGGCGAGCGTCAACGCCTGGCATTCCTGCGGCTGCTGGTGGGGCAGCCGGCGGTGCTGCTGCTGGACGAGCCGACGGCCAATCTCGACGCCCAAAACACCGCTCGCCTGGAGGATCTGGTGCGCCGCTACCGCGAGGCGCGGGGCGCCGCCGTGGTCTGGGTGACCCACGATCTGGACCAGCTCAGGCGGGTCGCAACCCGCTGCCGCCGCCTGCAAAATGGCCGGCTGGAGGGCTCCTGATGCACGTCGTGCCCCTGAGCCCGCTGGATCTCGGCCTTGCCGCGCTGCTGGTGGTGCTCCTGGCTCTGCTCAGCCTGCGCTTGCGGCTCAACCTGGCCGGCCAGATCGTGATCGCCGCCGCCCGCACCACGGTCCAGCTCCTGCTGGTGGGTCTGGTGCTGAAAACCGTTTTTGCGCACGTCGACCTGCTCTGGATCGGCCTGATGGCCCTGGTCATGCTGCTGGCCGCGGGTCGCGAGGTCATGGGCCGGCAGAAGCGGCGGTTTGCCGGCTGGTGGGGCTTCGGCGTGGGGACGGTCTCCATGTTCGTGTCCTCTTTTTCAATCACCCTGCTGGCTCTCACCGCCATCATCGACATCCAGCCCTGGTACGCGCCGCGCTATGCCGTGCCGCTGCTGGGCATGGTGCTGGGCAATACCATGACCGGCATGGCGGTTGGTCTGGACCGCCTCACCCAGGCGGCCTGGTCCCAGCGGGCCGCCATCGAGGGGCGGCTGATCCTGGGCGAAGAGGCCCCAGCGGCTATCGCCGGCATCCGCCGTGACAGCATCCGCAGCGGTCTGATCCCGATCATCAACGCCATGTCGGCGGCCGGGATCGTCAGTCTGCCGGGCATGATGACCGGCCAGATTCTCGGCGGCTCGCCGCCCCTGGAGGCCGTCAAGTACCAGATTTTGGTGATGTTTCTGATCGCCGCCGGCACCGGGTTCGGCACCATCACCGCCGTATGGCTGGGGGGGCAGAGGCTGTTCGACGAGCGCCACCGCCTGCGCCTGGAGCGCCTCAAGTCCGCCCCCTGAGGCCGCGTCCGGCACTCGCCGGCAGGCAGCGGCGGTGCGGCGCCGGAAGCGGGTCGCGGAGCAGGGGGTTTGACTCGCCGCGAAGAGCCAAAACCTCTCCGCCAACGGTGCCCAAGCCCGCTTAAAAATATCTGATATATTTAGAATTATTAGAACAAGCGCGCTTGACAGCTTCCGGCTCTAACCTTAGTTTAACCTGTTAAATATTGTTTCAAGTTTCAAGCAAACCATTCCGATTAACATTGTTTATCAGATAGGGTAGCGACAATGTCCGAGACGGATTACTACGCCGAACTGGGAGTCAGTAAAAACGCGACCGAAGCAGAAATTAAGAAGGCTTATCGCAAACTGGCGATGAAATACCACCCCGACCACACCGAGGGGGACAAGCAGGCCGAGGAGAAGTTCAAAAAGATCAGCGAGGCCTATGCCGTACTCAGTGACAAGGAAAAACGCCAGCAATACGACACCTTCGGCTCAGCAGGCTTTCAACAGCGCTATTCGCAGGAAGATATTTTCCGCAATTTCGATTTTTCAGACATATTCCGCGAATTCGGCTTTGGCGGCGGCGGCGCCCGCGGCGCCAGCTTCGGCGGACCCGGGCAGGGCGGCGGGTTCCGGTTTTCTTTCAACCCCGGCGAGCCTTTCGGCGGCGGTCGTCACCGGCAGCAGGCGCCCGTCAAGGGCGGCGATCTGGTCTACGAACTGCCGCTGACCCTCAAGGAGGTGGCCACCGGCGCCAGCAAGACGATTTCGTTCCAGCACGAGGGGCGCAGCGAAAAAATCACTGTCAAGATCCCCAAGGGGATGACCACCGGGAAAAAGCTGCGGCTGGCGGCCAAGGGCGATCCCAGCCCTTACGGGGGGCCGCCCGGGGACCTCTTCATCCGCTCCCGGGTGATGGACGATCCGGTTTTTGGGTTCGAAGGTCAAGACCTCTACGTGGTGCGCGAAATCAAGCTGACCGAAGCGCTCCTGGGGACCACGGTGGAGGTCCCGACCCTGGAGGGCAAGAGCCTCAAACTCAAGATCCCGCCGGGAACCCAGCACAAAACCAAGATGCGGCTGGGCGGCCGCGGCCTGCCGCAGATGCAGGGAACTGGCAAAGGCGATCTTTACGTGCACGTGCATGTCATCATTCCCGGCAAGCTGACGCGGGAACAGAAGGAACTGGTTGAAAAACTCGCCCAAACAGGCCTTTAAGTCCTTTTCAGCCGGCCGCGAGCCTGCAACACCGGCAGCGACCCGATGGCTTTGGTGAGGCCGCCGCCGGCGCTTCGGATACAGTGAAATCCCGTCATGCCCGAACTACTCCCAGTCTTCACCAAAGATCAAATCCAGCGGATGGTCGCCGCCGCGGCCCTGCGCATCTCGCGCGATTACAAGGGGCGCAAGCTGGTTCTGGTGGGGGTTCTCAACGGGGCTTTCATCTTTCTGGCCGACCTGGCCCGCGCGCTGAGCATCCCCGCCCAAATCGATTTTGTCCGGGTGGCCAGCTACGGCGCCGGCACCACCTCGTCGGGGAAACTCTCCCTGACCAAGAACCTCGAACTGGATATCCGCGGCAAGGACGTCCTGATCGTCGAGGACATCGTCGATACCGGCCTGACTCTCTCCTGCCTGATGGACCACCTCCGATCATTCGGGCCGCTTTCGGTGAAGGTCTGCGCGCTGCTCGACAAGCGCGAGCGGCGCGAGCGCACGGTGCCGGTGGATTATGCTTGCCAGGTGGTGCAGGAGGGGTTTTTGGTGGGCTACGGCCTGGATTATGCCGAGGACTACCGGTGCTTGCAGGAGATTTATCACCTGAAATTATAACCCGCGAGGATCTGTCATGATTATTACCTGCGAAGAGTGTGATACCAGTTTCAACCTGGACGATAAAGTCGTCAAACCGTCCGGTTCCAAGGTGCGGTGTTCCCAGTGCCGGCATGTCTTCACGGTCCACCCATCGTCTGGCCTGGCGGCGGATCAGGCCGGGCTTCCCCCGCAACCGGCGACCCACGGGGCGGATGCCCCGGCTGGTGGGGGCGCCGAAGCGGCCCAGGCTTCAGCAGCCGGGGCGGTGGCAGCCGGCGGGGCCCTGAGCTTTGACGAGGAGTTCGACCCCGGGGCCGAGCGGGCCTTCGAGAAAGCCCTGGAAGAGCTGGGGCTTGAGGACGACAGCGTTGCGGGCAGCAGTGACATGGACCTGGGCGAGATCGAGAACCTGCTGGAACTGGAGGATGATGCCGGGACTCGCGAAAAGCGGCCAGCGGGGGCTTCTCAAACCGCCGGGAGCGCAGCCGAAGGCCAAGGGGCCTCGGCCGACGATGAAGGCCTGGACCTCAGCGGTCTGGATGAGTTGTTCGATATTCCGGAGGAAGCCGAGGCCAACGAGGGGGGGGAACACCCGGTGGCGGCCGCCGAAGGGCAGGAGGCCGAACCCGCTGAGGATGAGGCCGATGAAGACGAGATCATCGATCTCTCCGATCTCGAGGAAATGCTGGATTTCGAGGAGGATCAGGATGCGCTGGAACCCCAGGAGGTGGAACTCACCTTGAGCGAGGATTTCGGCGCAGAAGAGGATCTGTCGGCTATTGATGAAGGCGGCGGCGAGGAGGATGACCTGGACCTCTCGGATCTGGAGTCGCTGCTGGAAACCGATGAGGCCGAAGGCGGCGATACCGATGCGGCCACCGGTGATCCGCAGCGGGGCGAAGCGCCAGAGGCCCTTGATGCCGACGGCGATGACGTCGAATTGATCGATCTCTCCGATGTCGGGGGGGCCTTCGATGACGAAGGTGACGGCTCATCCGCTGACGGTGCCGAGACCGCCGATGCCGATGATCTGGAACTCGAGCTGGACTTTGATTCGGCTGCCGATGAGGATCAGGAAGCCGCGGCCGATGGTTTCGAGCTTGAATTCGAAACCGACGAGAGCAAGCAAGCCGCCGGCTTTGGGGCTGCGGCAACGGCAGCGGTCGCGGCCGGCGGGGCGGCCACGCCCGTTGGCGCCGAGACGCCGGCTGAAAAGGGCTTAGCCGAAACCCGGCCGGCCGAGCGTAATAAGGTTCGCAAGTCGGAGCCCTACAGGGCCGCCGCTGGCGCCCAGAAAAAGGGCAGCGGCGCACCGGCCCTGATCCTGCTCCTGCTGATTCTTCTGATCGTCGGTGTTCTGGCCCTTCAAAAATTTCTGGGAGTCCACATCCCCTATGTCACGGATCTCACCCGGAGCATCCCCTTTATCGGCGAGTTTGTTCAGCCCCAGGGGCAGGTGAGCGATCCTGCCGGGAACCTGTATCTCTCGACCCTCAACATCAACAGCCGGTTTATCGAAAACGATAGCGCCGGCAGGCTCTTCATCATCACCGGTGAGGTCAAAAACGGCTACACCGTGGCCCGCCGTGACATCGCGGTCAACGGCAAAATCTACTCCCAGGGAAAGCAGCTGGTGAAAAGCGAGAACGTAGTCAGCGGCAACATTCTCGCCGACCTGGATTTGAAAAACCTGAGTTTCGAGGAGATTCAGGGCCGCCTGAACACCAAAGGCGAAATCGGCGTGGCCAACCTCGAGGTCAAGCCCGGTGCCACCATTCCCTTCATGCTGGTTTTCTCGGACCTGCCGGAAAACCTGGAAGAGTTCACCATCGAGGTGACCGGCTCCGCGGCGGTTACCGCCCCGACGGCCAACTAACCCGTTTCTCCCGGCGGTCCGGGACCCGCACCACCGGGTTCCGGACCGCTGCCGCCACGGCCCGCCGGCTGGATATTTTCGCCAATTTCGCCTTGACTACGGCGTTCGGAACTGGTATCAACCCCGCTGTTAATTTTCGGTGGAAATGTTCCAGCCTCCGCGGTAATATCCAATAAATGGCGATGTAGCTCAGTCGGTCAGAGCATGCGGCTCATATCCGCAGTGTCCGGGGTTCAAATCCCTGCATCGCCACCATCTTTTCAGTATAACCCACTGTGAAAACAGTGGGTTTTTTATTGGTTCGCCCACCCTTTAAGGCTCGACTCCAACTCTTACACAAATCGGTTACACAAACCGAGGGATTGGAGGCGAGCATATGCACCAGATCACCAGGTCCCCCTCCTATTTGATCCGCAATCCGCACTCGTACTGTTTCAGGATGAGCGTGCCGGCAGATCTTCGACCGTTTATCGGAAAAACGGAGTTGCGCTTCTCCCTCCAAACAGGGTACCTACGAACCGCAAAATCGAGGGCAAGGGTTCTTGCCGGACAGGTTCAGTTACTATTCCAGGGGATGAGGAGGAACCACAGAGGATTCATGAAACTGACCGATCACCAGATCCGCGACATGGTCACGAAATACCTTGAACGGGCCAAGGCATTAATGGATGAGCCGTTCGGGCCGAATGATGGCGACAGGCCTTTTGATGACGCCCCCTCCCTGACCGACTACATAAATGGTCTTGACGACGTTAAGAGGGACATCCTTGAAGAGATG
>JAJDNY010000050.1 GCA_022340425.1 Desulfobacteraceae bacterium
GGAGATGGTGATGCCGGGGGACAACGTGACGATTTCAGCTGAGCTGATCACGCCGATCGCCATGGAAAAAGAGCTGCGGTTTGCGATCCGTGAAGGCGGCCGGACGGTCGGCGCCGGCGTGGTCGCCGAAATCTTCGAATAGGCGGAGGAATTTTCCGGTGCGAATTATCATTACCTTGGCGTGTTCGGAGTGCAAGCGCCGCAACTATACCACCACCAAAAACAAGCGGACCACTCCCGACAAGCTCGAGTTCAAAAAGTACTGCAGGTTCTGCAAACAGCATACCCTGCACAAGGAAACCAAGTAGCGCCGCTGCCGAGCTGATCGGTGGAGGCGCTTTGGGCCCGCAAGGGCGGCTTGGTGAAAGGGTGGATACAGGCCAGTAGCTCGAATGGTAGAGCATCGGACTCCAAATCCGGGTGTTGGGGGTTCGAATCCCTCCTGGCCTGCCAACCTTTTTTTATTGGCCCCAGAAACGGTGTGATAGGAACGGAATGGGACGGCTACTGCGGAAAAAACCAGCGGTAAAAAAGAAGCCGGAACAACAGGAGCAGGTCAATTCGACTGACGCCTCGGCGGAAAAGTCCGAGACGCCAGCCTCGAAGGCGGCGCTTTTCGCTGATTCGGAACTGGAAGTCAAGCGGCCGGCCGCGCCCTCAAAAAAACTCTCATTCGGCGCCAAGACCACCGCTGCCAGCCAAGAAAAGAACATTCTCGACAAATCGCTTCAATTCTTGCGCGAAGTAAAGGTCGAACTTAAAAAGGTCACCTGGCCGACCCGCAAGCAGGCGGTCGGCTCAACGGTCGTTGTCATCGTGGTGGTCATGATCGTCTCGTTGTTTCTCGGGGTCGTCGATATGGGGTTGTCCAGCATGATTCGGGCGGTCCTGCCATAGACGGGGGAAAGACAGTGGCATTCAGATGGTACATCGTTCACGTTTATTCGGGTTTTGAGGGCAAGGTCAAGCAATCCCTCGAAGACCGCATCGCCACGTCGCCGCACCCTGAAAAATTCAAAGAAGTGCTGCTGCCGACGGAAGAGGTGGTGGAACTGGTAAAAGGCAAGCGCAAAACCACCTCGCGGAAATTCTACCCCGGCTATATCCTGGTGCGCATGGAGTTGGACGAGGAAACGTGGCACATCGTCAACGACACGGCGAAAGTCACGGGATTTCTGGGGGGAAAGAAGCCGACCCCCATTTCCGACGAGGAAGCCGAGCAAATCCTCAACCGGATGGAGGCCGGCAAGCTAAAGCCCCAGCCCAAGTATTTGTTCGAGCCGGGGGATGAGATCCGAGTGATCGACGGCCCCTTCAACAACTTCAGCGGAACCGTTGAAGATGTGAACCCCGAAAAGGGCAAGATAAAAGTTCTGGTCAGCATTTTTGGACGTTCTACGCCGGTAGAACTGGAGTTCGTTCAAGTCACCAAGCTGTAGGGTTCAGGTACCCGTGCCTCCCCTGCGCAGGAGTTAGGAAAAAATGGCAAAAAAGGTAATGGCTCAGATCAAGCTGCAGGTTACTGCCGGGAAAGCCAACCCATCTCCCCCGATCGGCCCTGCACTTGGGCAGCACGGCGTCAACATCATGGACTTTTGCAAGGCCTTCAACGCGCGCACCGCAAACGACGAGGGCATGATCATTCCCGTGGTGATCACCGTCTATCAGGATCGCAGCTTCACCTTCATCACCAAAACCCCGCCGGCTTCGGTGCTCTTGAAAAAAGCGGCCAAAATCGCCAAGGGCTCCGGCGACCCCAAAAAAACCAAGGTGGCCAAGGTGACCCGCAAGCAGGTGGAGGAAATCGCACAGCAGAAAATGGTGGACCTCAATGCTTATGATTTGGAGGCGGCCAGCAAGATTGTTGCTGGAACGGCGAGAAGCATGGGAATCGAGATCGTTTGAAAAAAAGGAGCGAGTTAGATAAAATGCCGAAGCGCGGTAAGAAATATTCGAACAACATGGCCAAGATCGACGGCAGCAAGCGTTACGATTTCTCCGAAGCGGTCCAGTTGGCCATTGACGCCTCCTACGCCAAATTTGACGAAACCATCGATGTCGCGGTCCGTCTGGGGGTTGACCCCCGCCACGCCGACCAGATGGTGCGCGGCACGGTCGTTTTGCCCAACGGTTTGGGCAAGGAAGTCCGGGTCCTGGTGTTTGCTAAAGGCGAGAAAGAAAAAGAAGCCGCTGACGCGGGCGCCGACCATGTGGGCAACGAGGATTTGATAGAAAAAATCAAGGGCGGCTGGCTCGATTTCGACAAGGCCGTGGCGACCCCCGACATGATGGGCGCCGTCGGAAAAATCGGCCGGCTGCTGGGGCCGCGGGGGTTGATGCCCAATGCCAAGACCGGCACCGTGACCTTCGATGTCGCCAAGGCCGTGAACGAGCTCAAGGCCGGTAAAATCGATTTTCGGGTGGAAAAGGCCGGCATCGTTCACGCCCCCATGGGCAAGGTTTCCTTCGGGGTCCAGAAGATCCTTGAAAATCTGGCGGCCTTTCTGGAGACCATCATGCGGATCAAGCCGGCCTCGGCCAAAGGCACCTATTTGAGGACCATTGCGGTGTCGACCACCATGGGCCCCGGCATCAAAATCGATTCCGGCTTTGTTAAAGATCTGATCAAATAGCTTCCTCAAAACGCCGCCCGCGGCGCCATGAGCCGCGGCGCCATGGGCGCCAACCCAACTTATGCGGTGCATGCCGACAGATTGCCTGCCCTGCAGCCATACAACACAGTCACCAAAAAACCTGTCAAAGACCGTAGGTTCACCAGTGGGTGTATAATCGGTTCCACCGGCCTACCGAGGCAGAAGATGTTTCCTGTGCGTTGCCTCCGGTTTTTTGCAGAAAACGGAAGGGAGGTGTTTTTACTACTTTGAAAATCGACCAGAAAAAACAGATCGTCGAAGAGATCAGGGACAAGTTCGCGCGCTCCAAGGTGGTCATCGTCACCGACTACAAGGGCCTGGATGTGGCTGCGATCAATGACCTGCGGCGGAAACTCCGTGAAGAAAACGTGGAGTATCAGGTCGTCAAGAACACGCTGCTTTCTATCGCAGCCGAGGGCACCGATGTTGCGGTGATCAAAGAGCGCTTCAAGGGCCCCAGCGCCATCGCCCTGAGCTACGCAGACCCCGTCGGGCCGGCCAAAATCCTCACCAAATTCGCCGATGAAAACAAGAAATTTGAAATCAAATTCGGCGCAATGGGGGGCAAGCCGCTTGACTTGCCGGGGATCAAGGCCCTGTCGTCCCTGCCGTCCCGGGAAGTCCTGTTGGCCCAGGTGCTGTCGGCCATGAACGGGGTGCCGACGGCGTTGGTGCGGGCCTTAAACGATGTGCCCACCCGCCTGGTGAATGTCCTGCGGGCCATCCGGGAACAAAAAGAAGCGGCCTAACTGCCTGCTATCAAATTAAAAAACTGGAGGAAAAAATAAAAATGGCGGACATTACAAGACAAGACGTGATCGATTTCATTGCCAACATGACCGTTCTGGAGCTCTCCGAAATGGTCAAGGAACTCGAAGACAAGTTCGGCGTTTCGGCGGCCGCACCGGTGGCCATGATGGCCGCCGGGCCGGTTGAAGGCGCCGGCGCCGCGGCGGTCGAGGAGGAAAAGACCGAGTTCGACATCATCCTGCTGGCTGCCGGGGACAAGAAGATCCAGGTCATCAAGGAAGTCCGGGCCATCACCGGACTGGGCCTGAAAGATGCCAAGGCGCTGGTGGATGAGGCGCCCAAACCGGTGAAGGAGGCCGTGGCCAAGGAAGAGGCCGAAAAAATCAAAGCGCAACTCGAGGAGGCCGGTGCTCAGGTCGAGTTGAAATAGCGCTCAGGTCGCGACATTCAAGCACCTGAACACGTCAGTACCAATGCGGAAATGGGATCCGAAATGGCCTCGGTACCCCATTTCCGCTTTACCGTTATCGTAGACTGGAGATGTCATGTCTGAAATGCCCATGATCAGCAGGCGTTTAAGAAAAAATTTCGGGAAGATCAAAAAGATCACCGATATTCCGGACCTTATCGGGATGCAGCGGGAATCCTACCAGCGATTTCTGCAGATTGACGTGCCCCCCGAAAAACGGCGGGACCACGGTCTGCAGGCCGTTTTCCAATCCGTTTTCCCCATCAAGGATTTTACCGGCAGCGCATCCCTGGAATTTGTCTCTTATCGCTTTGGCGAGGTCAAGCACGATGTCCACGAGTGTATTCATCGCGGCATGACATATGAAATCCCGGTGCGCATCACCGTGCGGCTGGTGGTCTACGATGTCGACAAGGAATCCGGGGTTTCCAACATCCGGGACATCAAGGAGCAGGAAATCTATTTCGGGACTATCCCGCTGATGACCGAGAAGGGCACCTTCATCATCAACGGCACCGAGCGGGTGGTGGTCAGCCAGCTGCACCGGTCCTCGGGGGTCTTTTTCGACCACGACCAGGGCAAGACCCATTCCAGCGGCAAGGTCATCTACAGTTCCCGCATCATTCCGGTGCGCGGCTCCTGGATCGATATGGAGGTCGACCCCAAGGACATCGTCCACATCCGCATCGACCGGCGCCGGAAGTTCCCGGTGACCCTGCTCTTCAAAGCCTTTGGCTACACGTCGGACGATCTTCTGCAATACTTCTACAAGACCGAAAAAATCACCCGCCGGGGGGACGAATTTTTCCGGGAGTTCAACCCCGATTTTCTCAAAGGCCTGCGGGCCACCGTGGACATCGTCGATCCGGTCAGCGGCGATCTGCTGGTCAAGAAGGGGCGTATGTACACCCAGCGCGCCCTGCGCCAGATCAAGAACAGTGGCCTCGAGGTGCTGCCCCTGGGTGAACAGGAGCTGCTGGGCAAGGTCCTGGCCTTTGGCATTGAGGCCCCCCGATCCGGCGAGCTCATCGCCAAGGCCAACGAGAGGATCGACGAGGACCTCTTGAAAACCATCCAGGAGGCTGCCGTTTCGGAATTTGCGATCCTTTTTATCGACGGCGTCTCCAGCAGCGATTCCATCCGCAAGACCCTGCTGCTGGACAAAGTTGAAAGCCGCGAGGAGGCGCTGGTGGAAATCTACCGCCGCCTGCGGCCGGGCAACCCCGCCACCCCGGAGGTCGCCCAGGATTTCGTCGACCACCTCTTTTTCAAATCCGCCTTTTACGACCTTTCCGATGTTGGGCGGCTGAAGATCAACCTGCGTCTGGGGGTGAACTCCCCCATCAGCGTGCGCACCCTCCGCAAGGAGGACATCCTCATGACCGCCAAGATTCTGGTGGAGCTGCGCGATACGCAGGGCATGGTGGATGACATCGATCACCTCGGCAACCGGCGGATCCGCGCGGTCGGGGAGCTGCTGGAGAACCAGTACCGAATCGGGCTGGTGCGCATGGAGCGGGCCATCAAGGAGCGCATGAGTTTGCAGGAGGTCGATGCCCTGATGCCCCACGACCTGGTCAACCCCAAGCCGGTTTCGGCGGTGGTCAAGGAGTTTTTCGGCACCAGCCAGCTCAGCCAGTTCATGGACCAGACCAACCCGCTTTCCGAAACCACCCACAAGCGCCGCCTCAGCGCCCTCGGGCCCGGCGGCCTGACCCGCGAGCGGGCCGGCTTCGAGGTGCGCGACGTGCACCCCTCGCACTACGGCCGGATCTGCCCGATTGAAACCCCTGAAGGGCCCAACATCGGGCTGATCGTTTCCCTCAGCACCTACGCGCGGGTCAATGATTACGGGTTCGTCGAAACCCCTTACCGGGTGGTCAAGGACGCCACCGTCACCAGCACCATCCGCTCGCTGAGCGCCTTTGAGGAGAAAAAACACCCCATCGCCCAGGCCAACGCGCCGATCAACGAGAAAAATGAGTTCGTCAACGAGCTGGTGACCTCGCGCATCGAGGGCGAGTTCACCATGACGCCGCGGGAGAAAATCGAGCTGATGGACATCTCGCCCAATCAGCTGGTGAGCGTTTCGGCCTCGCTGATCCCTTTTCTGGAAAACGACGACGCCAACCGTGCGCTGATGGGCTCCAACATGCAGCGCCAGGCGGTGCCCCTGATCGTCAGCAAGGCCCCCCTGGTGGGCACCGGCATCGAAGGGGTGGTGGCCAAGGATTCCGGCGTGACCCTGGTCGCCAAGCGCGACGGCGTCGTGGAGGACGTCGACGCCGCGCGTATCGTGCTGCGGCATGCGATCTCCGCCGCCGACCCCACCCAAAAGCCGGTGACGATCTACAATCTGTCCAAATTCGTGCGCAGCAACCAGAACACCTGCTACAACCATCGCCCCATCGTGCGCAAGGGCCAGAAGATCCGGGCCGGCGAGATCATCGCCGACGGCCCGGCCACCGAAAATGGCGAGCTCGCCCTGGGCAAGAACGTCACAGTGGCCTTCATGCCCTGGGGCGGCTACAACTTCGAAGACTCGATCCTGGTGAGCGAAGGGCTTGTGCGCGACGGGATCTACACCTCGGTCCACATCGAGGAGTTCGAGGTCGTGGCGCGCGACACCAAGCTGGGCAAAGAGGAGATCACCCGCGACATCCCCAACGTCGGGGAGGAGGCCCTGAAGGACCTGGACGAAAGCGGCATCATCCGCCTGGGTGCCGAGGTCAAGCCCGGCGACGTGCTGGTGGGCAAGATCACCCCCAAGGGCGAAACCCAGCTCTCCCCCGAAGAGAAACTGCTGCGGGCGATATTCGGCGAGAAGGCCGGGGACGTCAAGGACACCTCGCTGCGGATTCCGCCCGGGGTCGAGGGGACCGTGATCGATGCCAAGGTCTTCTCGCGCCGCGGGGTTGAAAAAGACGACCGCACTCGCGAAATCGAGGACATGGAAATCGCTTTGCTGGAGCAGAACCGTGAAGACGAGTTGCGCATCATTGACAAGGTGGTGCGCCAGCGTTTGGCGGAAATCCTGGCCGGTCAGAAGAGCGTCGCCCCGCTGAAAAAAGACAAACGCACCCTTGTGGCCAAGGGCGCCGAAATCACGCCGGAGATTCTGACGGATATCCCCCTGGCGCACCTGGAGGGCATCGTCCTGGAAGATGAGCAGGTGACCGAGCAGGTCCACGAGACCCTCGATCGCTACCGGCAGCAGCGTGAAGCCTGCCGCCTGGCTTTCGAGGAGCACGTCAGCCGCTACGAAAAAGGCGATGACCTGCCGCCGGGGGTGATCAAGCTGGTCAAGGTCTATGTGGCCATGAAGCGCAAGCTCTCGGTGGGCGACAAGATGGCCGGGCGCCACGGCAACAAGGGGGTCGTCAGCCGCATCCACCCCGTGGAGGACATGCCCTATTTCGAGGACGGCACCACGGTGGACATGGTGCTCAACCCCCTGGGCGTGCCCTCGCGCATGAACGTCGGGCAGATCCTGGAAATTCACCTGGGGTACGCCGCCAAGGGGCTCGGCAGACAGCTCAATGCCCTGGTGGAGGAGCAGCGCTACGAGGAACTCCGCAAAAAGGTCCAGAAACTCTTCGATAAACCCGAGCAGCAGGCCTTCCTCGACACCATGGACGACCGTGCCCTGGCCGACTACGTCGGGTACTACCGGGAGGGCGTCCACATGGCGACCCCGGTTTTCGACGGCGCCAAGGAGAGTGAGATCAAGGCCCTGCTCAAGGAGGCCGGACTGGCGACCACCGGTCAGGCGACCCTCTACGACGGCCGCACCGGAGAGCCCTTCGACCAGAAAATCACGGTGGGCACCATGTACATGCTCAAACTGCACCACCTGGTCGACGACAAGATCCACGCTCGCTCCATCGGGCCCTATTCGCTGGTGACCCAGCAGCCGCTGGGCGGCAAGGCCCAGTTCGGCGGCCAGCGCTTGGGCGAGATGGAGGTCTGGGCCATGGAGGCCTACGGTGCCGCCCACGCGCTGCAGGAGTTTTTGACGGTCAAGTCCGACGACATGGCCGGGCGCACCCGGATGTACGAAAAAATCGTCAAAGGTCAGAACGTCCTGGAGCCCGGCATTCCCGAATCGTTCAAGGTGCTCACCAAGGAACTTCAGGCCCTTGGCTTGGACGTGAAGCTGCTTGAGGGAGAAGACTGACGGTTCCGCAAAAAGCTCAATTTCTGCGTTGCGCTGCATCTCGAAGTCGCTGCGGCGTGCAGGTTTACGCCTCACTCTTCGAGATTTGCGCGCCTTGAACTTGGAGCTTTTTTCGAAACCGTCTGGATAATGGCTTACCGTTTCATCAAGATCAGGTCTGGCCGCCGGGTTCACCGGACCGTCCGCTGCAGCGGTCCTCGGCCGTTTTGCCGTGCCCCTCATCATTCCTAAGACAGGAAAACGATATGGAAACGTTATACGATTTTTTTGCCAAGCCCACCGATCCGCGCAACTACACCGCCGTTCAGATCGGTCTGGCCTCGCCGGAGCAGATCCGGCAGTGGTCCCACGGGGAGATCAAAAAACCCGAGACCATCAACTACCGCACCTTCAAACCGGAGCGCGACGGGCTTTTCTGCGCCAAGATCTTCGGGCCCACCAAGGATTACGAGTGCAACTGCGGCAAATACAAACGGATGAAACACCGCGGTGTGATCTGCGAAAAGTGCGGCGTGGAGGTCATTCAGTCCAAGGTCCGGCGGGAGCGCATGGGGCATATCGAACTGGCCACGCCGTGCGCCCACATCTGGTTTTTGAAGAGCCTGCCCAGCAAGATCGGCAACCTGCTGGATCTGACCCTTAAAAGCATGGAGAAGGTTCTCTACTTCGACAGCTACATCGTCATCGATCCCAAGGACACCGGGCTCAGCAAATACCAACTGCTGTCCGACGAAAAATACCGCGAGGCGCTGGAAACCCACGGGTCCAAATTCGAGGCCGGGATCGGTGCCGAAGCGGTCAAAAAGCTTCTGGAGGAACTGGACCTGGAGGTCCTCTACACGGAAATCAAGGCGGAGATTCAGGCGACGGGCTCCGAGGCCAAGCGCAAGAAACTCTCCAAGCGCCTTAAGATCATCGACGCCTTCCGGCGCTCGGGGATCAACCCGGCCTGGATGATCATGGACATCATCCCGGTGCTGCCCCCGGACCTGCGGCCGCTGGTGCCGCTGGAGGGTGGGCGCTTCGCCACTTCGGATCTCAACGATCTCTACCGGCGGGTCATCAACCGCAACAACCGCCTGAAGCGGCTCGTCGATCTCAAGGCACCCGACATCATCGTGCGCAACGAAAAGCGCATGCTGCAGGAGGCCGTCGACGTGCTGTTCGACAACGGCCGGCACGGCCGGGTGATCACCGGCACCAACAAGCGGCCGCTGAAGTCCCTGAGCGACACCCTGAAGGGAAAACAGGGCCGCTTCCGCCAGAACTTGCTGGGGAAACGGGTGGACTACTCCGGGCGAACCGTCATCACCATCGGCCCCAACCTGCGCTTGCACCAGTGCGGCCTGCCCAAGAAAATGGCCCTGGAGCTCTTCAAGCCCTTCGTCTACTACCGGCTGGAGGAAAAGGGGCTCGTCTCCACGGTCAAGAGCGCCAAGAAAATGGTGGAGCGTGAGGTGCCGGAGGTCTGGGACACCCTGGACGAGGTGGTGCGCGAGTACCCGATCATGCTCAACCGCGCACCGACCCTGCACCGCCTGGGGATCCAGGCCTTTGAGCCGACCCTGATCGAGGGCAAGGCCATTCAGCTGCACCCGCTGGTCTGCACCGCTTTCAACGCCGACTTCGACGGCGACCAGATGGCGGTCCACGTTCCCCTCTCGGTGGAATCCCAGATCGAAGCCCGGATCCTGATGCTGGCCAGCAACAACATCCTCTCGCCGGCCAACGGCAGCCCGATCATCGTGCCCACCCAGGACATCGTTCTGGGGATCTACTACATGACCCTCGATCTGGAGGGCGTCAAGGGCACCGGCATGCTCTTCTCCGGCCCGGATGAGGTCCGCTCGGCCTACGATGCCGGGGTGATCGATCTGCACGCCGTGGTGGAAGTGCGTATGGAGGGCGAGAAGCTCAAAACCACCGCAGGCCGCATCCTGCTGTGGGAAATCATTCCCAAGGAGCCCATCCTGGTGCTGCGCCACATCCTGACCGCCGGCGACGGCGAGGCCGAGGCGGCCGCGGCCGAGATCGGCGCAGGAGCCGATTTCATCGACATGGTCGAGAAGTACTCGGTGGGTCAGGACCGCAAAAACAATGGCTATCTCGGCCTGTTGCGCAAGGATGAGTTCAAGCGCGTCTTCAGCGCTGAGGATGCGGAGGTCGACGCCGTTTTTGCCCTCGAAGAGGGTGAGACGCTTCACCGGCGCTTCAGCAACAACGAGAACCACATCTTTCACGTTCTGGAAAAACGGCCGGAAATTTCGTTCAAAACCGTCAACCGGGTCATGGACAAGAAGAACCTGCGGGAGTTGGTGGACTTCGTCTACCGCAACTTGGGCGCCAAGGCCACGGTGATCCTCTCGGACCGGCTGAAAGACATCGGCTACCACTACTCAACCCGGGGCGGCCTGTCGATTTCGATCGATGCCATGATCATTCCGCCGGCCAAGAAAACGATCATCACCGCGGCTGAAGAGCGGGTCAAGGAAATCGACAAGCAGTACACCGAGGGGCTCATCACACCGGGTGAGAAGTACAACAAGGTGGTCGATATCTGGGCCAAGGCAACCGACGACGTCGCCAACGAGATGATGGCCATCATGAAGGCCGCGCCGATCACCGACGAGACCGGCAAGCCGATCATGGACGAAAACGGCGTCCCTGTCGGGCACGAGAGCTTCAATCCCATCTACATGATGGCAGACTCCGGCGCCCGCGGCAGCAAGGACCAGATGCGGCAGTTGGCCGGTATGCGCGGCCTGATGGCCAAGCCCTCCGGTGAAATCATCGAAACCCCGATCATCGCCAACTTCCGCGAAGGGTTGTCGGTGCTGCAGTATTTCATCTCCACCCACGGGGCCCGCAAAGGTCTGGCGGACACGGCCCTTAAAACCGCCAACTCGGGCTACCTCACGCGCCGCCTAGCGGACGTTGCTCAGGACTGCACGGTTTATGAGGAAGACTGCGGCACCATGGTGGGGGTTGAGGTCGAACCGCTGATGGAGGGCGGTGAAATCATCCAGGATATCGGGGAACGGATTCTCGGCCGGATCGCCGTCGAGGACATTCTGGATCCCTTCACCGACAAGGTCCTGGTCAAGGCCGGCGAGGAAATCAACGAGACTGCCGTCAGACGCATTGAAAACGCCGGCATCACCCGGGTGCATATCCGCTCAGCACTGACCTGCAAGTCCAGTCGCGGCGTCTGCGCCAAGTGCTACGGCCGGGACCTCTCCCACGGGGGCCGGGTCGAAATCGGTCAGGCGGTGGGAATTCTGGCGGCCCAGTCCATCGGTGAGCCCGGCACCCAGCTGACCATGCGGACCTTCCACATCGGCGGCACCGCCAGCCGGCGGGTCGAGCAGGCCGATACCCGCGCACGGGTGGAAGGCACCATCAGGTTCATCGATCTAAATGTGGTTCGCAACGCCGACAATCAGACCGTCGTCATGAACCGTCGCGGCGGCGAGTTCGCCATCGTCAACGAAGCCGGTCGCGAGCGTGAGCGGCACCCGGTGATCTATGGCGCCAACCTGATGGTCACCGACGGGCAGAGCGTTCAACCGGGGGACTTGATTGCCACCTGGGACCCGTTCACCACCCCGATCATCACCGAGGTGGCCGGGACGGTCAAGTTCGGGGACATCGAACCGGGAAAAACCATGCAGGAAAAGGTGGACCCGGTCACCGGCAAATCTTCCCGGACGATCATCGAAGCCAAGAGTGCGGAGGTCCGCCCCCGCATCTCCATCAAGGACAAAGACGGCAAAACGGCCAAACTGCAACAATCCACGGGTGTCGCCCGCTACATTCTGCCGGTGGACGCCATCATTCTGGTGGAGGAGGGCGACGAGGTCAAGGCCGGTGACATCGTCGCCAAACTGCCGCGTGCCACCACCAAAACCAAGGATATCACCGGCGGTTTGCCGCGCGTGGCGGAGCTGTTTGAAATTCGCAAACCCAAGGAGGCGTCGCTTTTGAGCGAAATCGATGGCTATGTCTCCATCGCCAAGAGCACCAAAAAGGGCAAGCAGAAGGTGACCGTGACGCCTGTGGATGTCGGCGAAAAACGGGAGTATCTGATTCCCCGGGGCAAACACATCAACGTCTACGAAGGCGATTATGTGCGCGCCGGCGAACCGATCGTCGGCGGATCGGCGAACCCCCAGGATATTTTAAGCATCAAGGGGGAGATCGCCCTGGCCCGCTACCTGGTCAATGAGGTTCAGGAGGTTTACCGGCTGCAGGGCGTGCGGATCAACGACAAGCACATCGAGGTGATTGTCAAGCAGATGATGCGCCGCGTCAAGGTGACCGAGGTCGGCGACACCGACTTCATCTTCGAGGAGCAGGTCGATCGCGGCCGGTTCGAGGAGTTCAACCGCCAGGTCATCGAGCAGGGCGGCAAGCCGGCCACCGCAGAGCCGCTGATTCTGGGGATCACCAAGGCCTCTCTGAGCACGGAGAGTTTCATTTCGGCCGCCTCCTTCCAGGAGACCACCAAGGTGTTGACCGAGGCCAGCATCGCCGGCGCCAAGGATTACCTGCGCGGGCTCAAAGAAAACGTCATCATGGGACGGCTGATTCCGGCCGGTACCGGTATGGCCGCCTACCGAAAAATCAAGGTTTCGCATTTCAAAAGCCCCATGGTCGAGGAGGCCGAGGACGTGATCGAAGAGACCCTCGGGGAGTAGACAAAAATGGGGGTAATCCTATAAAAATCTTGACAATGTGCTCATGAGAGTATACGTATGCACATTTTGTCAGGCCCGCTGGAAGCGCGAAGGAATTTTCAGGACACGAGGAGCATATGCCGACGATCAACCAGTTAGTCCGCAACGGTAGAAAACGAGTCAAGAAAAAGACCAATACCCCGGCCCTCAAGCAGGCGCCGCAGAAGCGGGGCGTTTGTACCCGGGTTTACACCTCGACCCCCAAAAAGCCGAACTCCGCCCTGCGCAAGGTTGCCAGGGTGCGGCTGACGACGGGGGTGGAAGTCACGGCCTACATCCCAGGCATCGGGCACAACCTTCAGGAGCACTCGGTGGTTCTGGTTCGCGGCGGGCGCGTCAAGGATTTGCCCGGTGTTCGGTATCACATCGTCCGGGGCACCCTGGACGCCCTGGGGGTTGACGACCGCAAGCAGGGGCGTTCCAAGTACGGTGCGAAGAGACCCAAATAGCCTTTTGGCTTGCAGGCCCTGAATAAAGGGCCGCAGACAAATTTCATAATACAAGACGTGGTGTGAGATATGCCGAGAAGAAGAGAAGTCCCAGAGCGGGTGATCATCCCGGACTCCGTGTTTAACAGCAAGCTTGTGGCTAAATTCACCAATTCCATCATGCTGGACGGCAAAAAGAGCGTTGCCGAGCGGATTGTCTACAAGGCCTTCGACATTATTGAGGAAAAAACCAAGGAAGATCCGCTCAAAATTTTCGAGCAGGCGATCGATAACGTGCGCCCCACCATCGAGGTGAAGTCACGCCGGGTGGGGGGGTCCACCTACCAGGTGCCGACCGAAATTCGGCCCTCGCGCCGGACCGCGCTGGGCATCCGCTGGTTGATCGGTTTTGCTCAGAAGCGTTCCGAAAAGGGGATGGCACGCAAGCTCGCCGGTGAGTTGCTGGACGCGGCCAACCGGCGAGGATCGGCAATCAAGAAAAAAGAAGATACCCACAAGATGGCGGAAGCCAACAAGGCCTTTGCTCATTACCGCTGGTAACTCTTCAAGCCCCGCCGCACCTGTTTTCGACCCTCTGGTTTACAGGTTTTTTTTTGTCTGCTGTGCAAGCAGTGATGGGCAGGGCGCTGATCTGTAATATTGAATTTTCAGCCCGTTTCGGGGGAGGATGAGAAAATGGCAAAAGAGAAGTTTTCGCGCACCAAGCCGCATGTGAATGTGGGAACCATCGGTCATATCGACCACGGCAAGACGACGCTGACGGCGGCGATCACCAAGCATTCGGGATTGCGGGGGCTGGCCAATTTCGTGCCGTTC
>JAJDNY010000051.1 GCA_022340425.1 Desulfobacteraceae bacterium
TGGCCCGCCTGGCGGGTTACCTCCACCTCGAGGAGGTCGAGCTCCGGGACCGGCTAGCGCGTCGCAACGGGGAGGCCGCCTACAAGCCGGTGATCGTCGAGCGCGACATCAGCCGTGATACCCTGGCCGTGCTGGAGGCCCACAAGTTCGACCTGCCCGGTGTGGTCGTCAACGTGGTCCCCCGGCGCCATTACATTCATGAAACCAGTGCCGCCCACCTTCTGGGTTACCTTGGCGAAATCAGCGTCGCGGAACTGCAAAAGGGGCTTTTCCCGGAAGCCCGGGCCGGTGATTTCATCGGCAAGTCCGGCGTTGAAAAGACGTTTGAAAAATATCTCAAGGGGGAGCGCGGGGGGCGTCAGGTGGAGGTCAACGCCAACGGACAGGTGGTCCGGGTGTTGCAAACCGTCCCGGCGACACCGGGCAAAAATATCTTTCTGACCATCGACCAGGAACTGCAGCGCAAAGCCGAAACACTGCTGGAGGGCATCGCCGGTGCGGCCGTCGCCATGGACCCGTCCACCGGCGAGGTCCTGGCCATTGCCAGCAGCCCCACATTCGATCAGAATGATTTCGTCTCGGGTCTCTCCAACCAGGTCTGGGACGAAATCCGCGCCAACCCTTTCCGGCCGCTTGAAAACAAGGCCATTCAGGGCGCCTACCCGCCGGCCTCCACCTACAAGATCATCACCGCCATCGCCGGGCTGGAAGAGGGGGTCATCGATGAGAACACCACTTTATTCTGTCCGGGGCACTACCGGTTGGGCAACCGGACTTTTCGCTGCTGGAAAAGAGGCGGGCACGGAAAGCTCAACGTGGTCGAGGCCATCGAAAAGTCTTGCGATGTCTTTTTCTACCAGGTCGGACAGAAGCTCGGGGTCGATCGGCTGGCTTGGTACGCCAAGGCCTGCGGACTGGGGACCCCCGCCGGGATCGACATCGCCCATGAGGCTGCGGGTTTGGTGCCGACGGCCGACTGGAAAAAACAGCGCACGGGAGTATCCTGGCAGGCCGGCGAGACGCTCTCGGTGGCCATCGGGCAGGGCTACAATCTGACGACGCCCCTGCAAATGCTGGCCCTGACCGCCGCCGTGGGAAACGGCGGCTCCCGTCTGCGGCCGCTGATTCTCCAATCTCTGCGCAACCCCGACGGGGAAATCCTCTATTCATGCCGCCCCGAGGAGATCGGCCACCTGCCCGTCAGCCCGAAAACACTCGACATTGTCCGCAGGGGGCTCTGGAAGGTGGTCAATCAGAAAACCGGGACGGCCTGGGTGGCGCGCATCGCCGGAATCGATGTTTGCGGGAAAACCGGTACCGCCCAAGTCTTCAGCCGTAAAAAAAACGAAGCCCTTTTTGCCCAGGAAAGACCCGCCTTTCTCAACTCCCACGCCTGGTTTGTTGCCTATGCGCCCGCTGAAAATCCCCGGATTGCCGTGGCGGTGATCGTCGAACACGGGGAGCACGGTTCCAGTGCGGCCAGCCCGATTGCACGTGAACTGATCAAGACCTACTTGCGCTCCCCGCTCTCGCAGACGGTGGCGGCCGGTGCGGTCGAGGCCCCGGCGGTCGACGATTTCGGAATGCCGCCGGGATGAGGCAGTTGAACTTGCCTCCAGCCAAGGGCGGCGGTTTGGGACCGCCCGTCAGGGACACCACGGAGGAGACCCCCGATGTTTGATCGACGACTGATACAGTATTTCGACTGGGGCCTGCTGGGGGTCACCGTCCTGATCGCCGCCCTCGGCCTCGGGGCGCTCTACAGTGCCGTTAACGGCGACCCCGGGATGCCTCACGGGTCCCTCTTCGTAAAACAGTTGATCTGGTACGGCGGCGGCCTGGGGGTCATGGTCGCCATATTTCTTTTCAGTTACAAATCGCTGGATCGCTGGGCCTATGTTATCTACTTTGGGTGCAACCTTTTGCTGGCCTGGGTGCTGCTGTTCGGCAAGTACGTCGGCGGTGCGCGGCGCTGGATCGACTTTGGGCCCATCTCGATCCAGCCCTCGGAGCTGATCAAGATCGGCGTGATTATCGTTCTGGCCCGCTTCTATTCGCGGTTTGCGACCACCCGCGGCTTCACCCTGCGGGATTTGGTCGTTCCCCTGCTGCTGGTGATGCTGCCCTTTGCGCTGATCGTCCAACAGCCCGATCTGGGCACCGCAATGGTGATCCTGCTGATTGCGGGGACCATGACCGCCTATGTTAAAATCGAACGCCGATCGCTGCTCTATCTGCTCGCTGCCGGCGCCGTTGCCGTGCCGCTGGTCTGGTTTGATCTCAAGGGATACCAAAAACAGCGCATTCTCACATTTTTGAACCCGGATCGGGATCCCCTCGGCGCGGGGTACCATATCATCCAGTCCAAAATCGCCATCGGCTCCGGCATGCTGACGGGCAAGGGGTTTCTCCAGGGAACCCAGAACGCCCTTTCGTTTTTACCCGAACAGCATACCGATTTTATCTTTTCGGTATTCTCCGAGGAGTGGGGGTTCGTGGGCGCTTTAATCCTTCTGGTGGTCTTTCTGGTCCTGATTCTGTGGGGTCTCAATATCGCCTACAACTGCCGGGAGCCATTCGGAGCGATTCTCTGCGTGGGGGTGACGGCCATGATTTTCTGGCAGGTGTTCATCAACATCGGGATGGTGATGGGGCTGATGCCGGTGGTGGGGGTGCCGTTGCCGTTTGTCAGCTACGGCGGCTCCTCAATCTTGACCATCATGGTGTGCGTCGGGATATTGCTGAACGTCAGCATGCGGCGCTTTCTGTTTGAGTGAAAAAGGGTGCTGCCGAAGCCGGGACCAGCTGTCCGGGGCAGGGGGAATAATGAAGAAAGACAAAAGGGGGGAGGCGATTTCCACCTTTCTGGGGCCCGATGCGGAAATCGAGGGCACCATCGCCTTCCAGGGCAGTATGCGCCTGGACGGCAAGGTTAGAGGGGACATCACCAGCGACGACGGGACGCTGATCGTGGGTGAAAGCGCCCAGATCGAGGCTGCGGTCACGGTGGACACCGTGATCGTCAAGGGGGCGCTCACCGGAACGATTCAGGCCCGCGATCGCATCGAACTCCACCCACCGGCCCGGGTCACGGGCGACATCGCGGCGCCCGTGGTCGCGATCGCCGCCGGGGTCGCTTTCAACGGGAAATGTACCATGACCGCCGCTGCCGCCGGGGTCGGGGAAAAGACCGGCCCCCAAGCTGCCGGCAACGCCAGGAGCGGTGAGGAGCCAAAGGAAAGAATGTAAAAAACCTTTGACAACGAAATCTGAGTAATGGTATAGAGCGCGCGTGTTTGATGCTCGCATCACTTCTGGATTTGAGCCTGTCTAGCTGTTCCAGCGATACGAAATTATTTCTTAGTGGAGGGCAGCCATGGTAAACGTTGATGTCTCCCTGTTTATCCAGATCGTCAATTTCATTGTCCTGATCTGGGTGCTGAACCTCGTTTTATACAAGCCGATCCGCAAGATCCTGATCCAGCGCAAAGAGAAAGTATTGGCCCTTCAGCAGGGTGCCGAGACCTCCCTGGAGGAGGCCAGAGCGCGTGAAGCGGCTTTTGACCAGGGAATCAAAGCGGCGCGCGCCAGGGGGCTGAAAGAAAAAGATTCCTTCCTGCAGGAAGCAGGGGAGGAGGAGAAACGGATCGTCGGGGAAATCAACGCCAAGGCCCAGGCCGAGCTGGCAGCCGTTCGGGAAAAAATCTCCAGGGATGCCGAGGCCGTCCGGGCGGCGCTGCAGGGGGAGGTCGAGGGCTTTGCCAAAGCGATCGGTCAGAAAATTCTGGGGAGGGCCATCTAAATGAAAATTCCAACGCTGCGACGAGTTCAAAAACGGGGCGCGATCATTGCCGCTGTGGTGATGTTGGCGCTTTTTTTGTTCGCCGCCGGGGGCTTTTGCGCCACCGGCGAGGGGCATGAAGGCGATCATGGCACCAAAGGCTGGGTGGCAACGGACACCTTCCGCGTCATGAATTTCCTGGTGCTGGCGGTCGGGCTCTTTTTTCTCGCTCGTAAGCCGGTTTCCCAGGGTTTGAAGGGCCGCATCAAGGGCATTCAAGACCAGTTGGCCGATTTGGAAGCCAAAAAAAAAGAGGCCGAGGCGCAGCTGGCCCAGTACAATCAGAAGCTGACGCTGCTGGACCAGGAGGCGGAGAAGATCGTCGAGGGCTACATCCAGCAGGGTAAAGACGCCAAGGCCCGGATTCTGGAGGAGGCCAAGGCGGCTGCGGTCAGGCTGGAGGAACAGGCCCGCCGCAATATCGACCATGAATTCATGCAGGCCAAAAACAAGCTGAAGTCGGAGATTGTGGAAAAGGCGCTGGCTGCGGCCGAGGAGATGGTCAAGGGGCAAATAACGGCTGAGGATCAGGTAAAGCTGGTTGACGAATACTTGGATAAGGTGGTGGCATAATGAGGAATTTGGCAATCGCACGGCGTTATGCCAAGGCGCTTCTGTTGATTGGCAAGGATGACGGCCAGGCGGAGACCTACAAAAAGGAACTGGCCGCGGTGGCAGGTCTGATCACCCAGCACGAAGCCCTTGGGCGGACTCTGAGCAACCCGCTGTATGATGCAGCCGGTCGCAAAGAGGTCCTCAAGTCCCTGATCGAAAAACTGGAACTTTCGCAGTTGATGTCCTCATTTCTGCTTTTTGTGTTTGACAAGGGGCGGATCAATTTTCTTGTCAGTATCAATGATTTCTACCAGAAGCTTGCCGACGAACTCAAGGGGATTGCGCGCGCCAGCTTGGTCTCGGCCACGGAGCTTTCATCCGAAACCGTAGAAAAGATTCGCGACGCCCTGTCTAAAAAAACCGGGCGAAATATCATTCTGGAGGTGGAACAGGACCCCGACCTGATTGGGGGGATTATCACCAGGATCGGCGATCTTGTTCTGGATGGTAGTGTCAGAACTCAATTACTCAACATGAGGGAATCTTTAAAGAGGGGTGAGAGTGTCTAATGGAACTAAGAGCTGAAGAGATAAGCCAGATCATCAAAGAGCAGATTACGGATTACGACAAGAAGGTCGAGCTTAGCGAAACCGGTATCGTCTTGTCGGTGGGTGACGGCATTGCCCGTGTCTACGGCCTCGAGAAGGTCATGGCCATGGAACTGGTAGAGTTCACGGGCGGCATTCTCGGGCTGGTCCTCAACCTCGAAGAGGACAATGTCGGCGTGGCCGTCATGGGTGAAGACTTCAACATCAAGGAGGGGGATCTGGTCAAGCGCACCGGCCGGATCGCTCAGGTACCGGTCGGCGAAGCGGTCCTCGGCCGGGTGTTATCCGCCGTGGGCGAACCGATAGACGGAAAGGGGCCCATCGAAGGGGCCGAAACCCGCCGCGTGGAAATGGTGGCGCCCGGGGTCATCGCCCGCAAGAGCGTCCATGAACCCTGCTATACCGGGCTCAAGGCGGTGGATGCCATGACGCCGGTGGGTAAGGGGCAGCGCGAGCTCATCATCGGGGACCGCCAGATCGGGAAAACGGCTTGCGCCGTGGACGCCATTATCGCCCAGAAAGAAACCGATGTCTTCTGCATTTACGTTGCGTGCGGGCAGAAAAAGTCCACCGTGGCCCAAGTGGTGGCCGTCCTGGAACGCGAAGGCGCCATGGAATACACCACCGTGGTCGCGGCCTGCGCCAGTGACCCGGCCACCCTGCAATACGTCGCTCCCTACGCCGGATGCGCCATGGGTGAGTACTTCCGGGACAAAGGGCAGCACGCGCTGATTATCTATGATGACCTTTCCAAGCAGGCGGTCGCCTATCGGCAAGTTTCTCTGCTGCTCCGGCGCCCCCCCGGACGCGAAGCCTTTCCCGGCGACATTTTCTATAATCACTCCCGTCTGCTGGAGCGCTCTGCCAAGCTCAACGACGAATTGGGGGCCGGCTCCCTGACGGCGCTGCCCATTATCGAAACCCAGGCCGGCGACGTTTCGGCTTACATTCCCACCAACGTGATTTCCATTACCGACGGCCAGATTTACCTCGAGCCGGCACTCTTTTTTGCCGGTGTGCGACCGGCCATCAACGTCGGTCTTTCCGTTTCGCGGGTCGGCGGTGCGGCCCAGGTCAAGGCCATGAAGCAGGTGGCGGGTACCTTGCGCCTGGATATGGCCCAGTTCCGCGAGTTGGAGGCCTTCGCGGCTTTCGGCAGCGACCTTGATGCCTCCACCCAGCGCCAGCTCACTCGCGGGCAGCGGCTGGTGGAGATCCTAAAGCAGCCGCAATATCAGCCGTTGACGATGGAAAAACAGGTTATGATCCTTTTCGCCGGAACCCGCGGTTTTCTCGACAAATACCCGATTGACGTCGTCGCTAAATACGAAGCCGGACTGTATCCCTTCATCGAGGATCGCTACCCGAAGGTATTTGCTGAGCTCAAAGAAAAGCAGGCCATCGACGATGCGTTGGACGCGATGATGAAGGACGCCTTGAAAGCCTACGATGAAGAGTTCAAAGACACCATCAAGTAATTTGGCTGCAGGGGGTCAAACCATAATTCGAGAAACTCATAAGGGCTGAATTATATGGCGACTTTAAAAGATGTCCAACTAAAAATTGCCGCGGTCAAGAAGACCAAGCAGATCACCAAGGCGATGAACATGGTGGCGACCTCCAAGCTGCGTGGTGCACAGGCCACCATGGAAGCTTTTCGGCCCTACGCCAGCAAGTTTGCCGAAGTGTTGGGGAGCTTGGCGCAGAAGGCCGGTGAAGAGGCGAGCCCCCTGCTGGTCGCGCGTGAAGAGGTCAAAAAGATTCACGTTGTGTTGCTTACCTCGGACCGGGGTCTTTGCGGCGGTTTTAACACCAACCTGATCTCTGCCGCCGAGAAGTTCGTAAAGGCCAAAGCGGCGGCAAACGAGGTGGCGTTTTCGTTTTCAAATTTCGGCAAAAAAGGGCGTGACTGGGCCCGGAAAAACAAAATGGAGATCGTGAACGCTCATTTGGGCATTGTGGGCGGGCGTTTCGGATTTAGCATCGCCTCGCTTTCCGGCCGCACGCTCATCGATGGCTTTCTCGATGGCGAATACGATGAGGTCCATCTGGTCTTTTCCGAGTTCCAGAGTCTATCCCGACAGATTCCGACCGTCAAACAGTTGCTGCCGATTCCGCCCATCGAGACCTCCGAGCAGGATGTCGAAGAAGGAGAAAAGGCGTATTTGCCTGAGCATATTTGCGAGCCATCGGCAGCCGAGCTTTTGGGCGAAATGCTGCCCAGAAATATTTACGTGCAGCTTTACAACGCGCTTTTGGAAACCTCCACCAGCGAACACGCTGCGCGGATGACCGCCATGGATAATGCCACCAAGGCATGCAACGATATGATCGACAGCCTAACCCTTGCGTATAACAAGGCCCGTCAGGCAGCCATTACCGCGGACCTGATGGACATCGTCGGCGGTGCCGAAGCGCTTAAGGGGTAACCAAATTACGGCAATCAGCTGGATAGGAGGGTGTTAGATGGGAGAGAACATTGGTGTTATCAAGCAGGTAATGGGGCCTGTTGTTGACGTCGAGTTTGAGCAAAGCAAGTTGCCTGAAATTCTGACGGCGCTTTTGATCAGCAACCCGGCAATCAGCGATGAGCCTGACAACCTGGTTGTCGAAGTCGCCCAGCACCTGGGAGACAACGTGGTGCGGACTATCGCCATGGACGTCACCGACGGATTGGTCCGCGGAATGCCGGTGAAAGACACCGGGGGGCCCATCATGATGCCGGTGGGCGAGGCCGGCCTTGGCCGGGTGCTCAACGTGGTCGGGCGACCTGTGGATGGGTTGGGGCCGGTCAGCATGGAAAAAACCATGCCGATTCACCGCGCCGCACCGGCCTTCACCGAGCAGGACACCTCGGTGCGCGTTTTGGAAACCGGGGTAAAGGTTATCGATCTTCTGGTTCCCTTTCCGCGCGGCGGCAAGATGGGGATGTTCGGTGGTGCCGGGGTCGGTAAAACCGTTATCATGATGGAAATGGTCAACAATATTGCCATGCAGCACGGCGGTATTTCCGTTTTTGCCGGCGTCGGGGAAAGAACCCGCGAGGGCAACGACCTCTATCATGAAATGAAGGATTCCGGTGTTCTGCCTAAAGCGGCCCTGATTTACGGCCAGATGACGGAACCGCCGGGAGCCCGCGCGCGGGTGGCACTTTCCGCTTTGACGGCCGCGGAGTATTTTCGGGATGTCGAAGGCCAGGATGTGCTGATTTTCATCGACAATATTTTCCGCTTCACCCAGGCCGGTTCCGAGGTCTCCGCGCTTCTCGGGCGCATGCCTTCCGCGGTTGGATACCAGCCCACTCTGGCCACTGACCTCGGCGCTCTGCAAGAGCGGATCACCTCCACGGACAAGGGCTCGATCACCGCTGTTCAGTGCGTCTACGTGCCCGCCGACGACTTGACCGACCCGGCGCCGGCAACCACGTTCGCCCATCTGGACGGCACCGTGGTGCTCTCCCGTCAGATCGCCGAGCTCGGCATCTATCCGGCCGTGGATCCGCTGGACTCCACCTCCC
>JAJDNY010000052.1 GCA_022340425.1 Desulfobacteraceae bacterium
GGAGATGGTGATGCCGGGGGACAACGTGACGATTTCAGCTGAGCTGATCACGCCGATCGCCATGGAAAAAGAGCTGCGGTTTGCGATCCGTGAAGGCGGCCGGACGGTCGGCGCCGGCGTGGTCGCCGAAATCTTCGAATAAAAAAGGCGGTTGTTATCATGATCATGAACACGAAAATCAGGATCAGGTTGAGAGCCTACGATCACAAGCTCCTCGACCAGTCGGCCACCGATATCGTCGACACGGCCCAAAAAACAGGCGCCAAGGTCGTGGGGCCGATCCCCCTGCCCACGCGGATCAACAAGTTTTGCGTGCTGCGCTCACCGCATGTCGACAAAAAGTCGCGCGAGCAGTTCGAAATGCGGACCCATAAGCGGCTGCTGGACATTCTCGAGCCGACGCAGCAGACTGTGGATGCGCTGATGAAGCTGGATCTCTCCCCAGGGGTTGATGTCGAGATTAAACTGTAGGATAGGGGCTTTATCGCCATGTGTAGAGGACTGTTAGGCAAAAAAATTGGGATGACGGGCGTCTTCGATGCCGAAGGCAATTTTGTGCCCGTGACGGTGGTCCAGACGGGCCCCTGCGTTGTAACCCAGATCAAAACCGAAACCACCGACGGCTACAACGCGCTCCAGCTGGCTTTCGAGGAGAAGCGCCAGAGCCGCACCAACAGGCCGCTGCAAGGGCATTTCCAGAAGGCCGGGGGGCAGTGCTTCCGGGTTTTGAGGGAGTTTTCGGTGGAAAAACCCGATGAGTTCAAGCTGGGTCAGGCGATCAGCACCGACCTTTTCGCGATCGGCGAAAAGGTCCATGTGGCGGGGCTCTCAAAGGGCCGCGGATTTGCCGGCGTCATGAAACGCCACGGTTTCGGCGGCGGCGGCCAGACCCATGGCTGCCACAGCAAGCGGATTCCCGGTTCCATCGGCTGCAGCGCCTGGCCTTCCAAGGTGGTCAAAGGCAAAAGATTGCCGGGGCATTACGGCGTCGAGCGCAAGACCGTCAAGAATCTTGAGATCGTCGATATCCGGCCGGAGCAAAACCTGATTCTGCTGAAAGGCGCCGTGCCGGGAGCCAAGTCCGGAATTATTGAAATCCAGAAAACGAAAACACGTCCTTAAAGATCGTTGGCAGCAGGGGGGGCGGGAGGCCGGCTGAGCCCGAAGGGATTCCCGGAAATGCCAGTGGTTTGAAATGAGGTATAGCATGCCTGTCTTAGATGTTCTCAATACAAGTGGTGAAAAGGTCTCCACGGTTGACCTCGCGGACAGCATCTTCGATGTCCCCGTCAAGTCCTCGGTGTTGCACGACGTGGTCACCATGCAGCTGGCCAACCGCCGGGCCGGGACAGCCGGGGTCAAACATCGCAGCGATGTTGTCGGCAGCGGGCGCAAACTTTTCAAGCAGAAGGGCACCGGTCGCGCGCGCCGCGGCGACATCAAATCGCCCTTGCTGAAAGGTGGCGGGTCCATTTTCGGTCCCAATCCGCGGTCTTACAGCTACAAGGTACCCAAAAAGGTCCGCAAGCTGGCCCTTAAAATGGCGTTGAGCAGCAAGTGCCAGGAAAAGCAACTGGTGGTGTTGGATCAGTTCGATCTCGAGGAGATTAAAACCAAAAGATTCGTGGAAGTGCTGAAGGGCCTCAACCTCGGCAAAACCCTGATCGTCACCGACGCTGAAAACCCGAATTTGGAGCTTTCCTCCAGAAACGTGCCGTCGGTCAAGGTCTTGCGCTGTGAGGGGCTCAACGTTTACGACGTGCTCAACTGCGCCACGCTGGTGCTGCTCGAGCCTTCCATCCAGGGCATCGAAAGGAGGCTCGCATGAATCCTTACGATATCGTCAAGCGCCCCCTTGACACCGAAAAAACGAACAAGCAAAAGGAGAATTACAATCAATTCTCCTTCGAAGTCGACCGGCGCGCCAATCGCATCGAAATCGGCAACGCCGTCGAAACCCTCTTCAACGTCAAGGTGGCCCAGGTCCGCACCATTCAGGTCAAGGGCAAGCGCAAACAGCGCGGCCGGATCATGGGCAAGCGCAAGGATTGGAAGAAGGCGATCGTCAAGCTGATGCCCGGGGAACGAATCGACTTTTTTGAAGGGGTATAGAGCGAGGAAATGAGCAATGGCTGTCAAGAAAGTTAAACCCACATCACCTGGACGGCGGTTTCAAGAATACGCCCCATTTGATGAAATCACCAAAACCACACCTGAAAAGGGCTTGCTGCGAAGCGCCAAAAAATCAGGCGGGCGCAACGTAAATGGCCGGATCACCGCGCGCCACCGCGGCGGCGGGCACAAGCGCCACTACCGGGTGATCGATTTCAAGCGCGACAAGATCGGCATTCCCGCCAAGGTCGCCGCCATTGAATACGACCCCAACCGTTCGGCGCGAATCGCCCTGCTGCACTATCGGGACGGTGAGAAGCGCTACATCCTGGCGCCGCTCAAGCTCGCGGTGGGCGAAACGGTGATGGCGGGGCCCGAGGCCGATATTAAGCCCGGCAACACGCTGCCGTTGAGCAACATCCCGCTGGGCACCCAGATCCACAATATCGAGCTCAAGCTTGGCAAGGGCGGGCAGATCGTCCGCAGCGCGGGCACCTTCGCCCAGCTGGTGGCCAAGGAAGACCGTTATGCCCTGGTGAAGCTGCCCTCCGGTGAGGTGCGCATGGTCCTGCTGAAATGCAAGGCTACCATCGGCCAGGTCAGCAATACCGAGCACGGCAATATCGCCCTGGGCAAAGCGGGCCGCAAGCGCTGGCTCGGCTGGCGGCCCAAAGTGCGCGGCGTGGCCATGAACCCGGTGGACCACCCCATGGGGGGCGGCGAGGGCCGTTCCTCCGGCGGCAGACACCCCTGCTCCCCCTGGGGCCAGAAATCCAAGGGCCACCGGACACGCACCAACAAGCGCAGTGACCGCTACATCGTTAAAAAGCGCACGAAAAAATAAGTTTTAGGAGACATCATGCCAAGGTCGCTAAAAAAAGGCCCCTATATTGAGCCGAAACTCATGCAGAAAGTCACGATCTCCCAGCAAACCCGCAGCAACAAGGTGATCAAGACCTGGTCGCGGCGCTCCACCATCATCCCCGAGATGGTGGGGATCACCCTGGCTGTTCACAACGGGAAAAAATTCGTTCCGGTTTTCGTGACCGAAAACATGGTGGGGCACAAATTGGGCGAATTCTCCCCGACGCGCACGTTCTATGGCCACGCTGGGGACAAAAAGTCCAGAGTCAAAAAATAAGGGCCGCATTTTCGCCCGAAAATATCAGAAAAGGGAATTACTGGCATGGAGGCTAGAGCAATTGCAAAATACGTTCGGATTTCTCCTTTGAAGGTCCGAAAGCTCGTGGGTGCCGTGAAGGGCAAACCGGTTGAGGCGGGCCTGAACATCCTGAAGTTCATGCCCCAGAAAGCCGCCGGGATCGTCGAAAAAACGATGCGCTCCGCCGTGGCCAATGCCGACCAGACCGGCGGTATGGATGTCGACGCGCTGGTGATTCGCAACATCATCGTCGATCAGGGACCGAGCCTGAAGCGTTTTCGGGCGCGGGCGCGGGGGCGAGGCGCCCGGATTCTCAAGCGAACCAGTCACATCACGGTCATTTTAGCCGAAGAAACGGCGTAAAGAAGGAGGTAAGGAGCTTGGGCCAGAAAGTTAATCCAATCGGTTTGAGATTGGGGATTATCAAGACCTGGGATTCGAGATGGTATGGCGGCAAGCGGTATGCCGATTACATCCTGGAAGATTTCAACATCCGTAAATTCCTGAAGAAACGGCTTCACCACGCGGGTGTTTCCAAGATTGAAATCGAGCGCTCTACCAAAAGGGTCCGACTCCGCATCTTTACGGCCAGGCCGGGAATCGTGATTGGTAAAAAGGGCTCCGAAATCGAGCTGTTGAAAAAGGAGCTGCAGAAATACACCGCCCAGGAAGTGCTGATTGATATCCAGGAGGTGCGCAAACCCGAGATCGACGCCCAGCTGGTGGCCGAAAACGTCGCCATGCAGATGGAGCGTCGGGTGGCCTTTCGCCGGGCCATGAAACGGGGGGTGACCTCGGCCATGCGCTTCGGTGCCCAGGGGGTCAAAATCATCTGCGCCGGGCGCCTTGGCGGCGCTGAAATGGCTCGCACCGAGTGGTATCGTGAAGGACGGGTACCGCTGCACACCCTGCGGGCGGACATCGATTACGGCTTTACGGAAGCGCGCACCACCTACGGCGCCATCGGTGTGAAGGTTTTCATCTTCAAGGGGGAGATCCTCAAGAAGGACCAGCCAGAACCGGAAGGCCGCTGAGCCCTCCGCCCGTCGCCGGACGCGGTTGCCCCACGTTGCAGACGGCGGCAGCCGAAATGGTCCGCGGCATCCGCACGAGAACAGGGCGCCGTCCAAGTTTAAGCCTGTGACAGGAGATCAAGGAAATGTTGATTCCCAAAAAAGTCAAGTTTCGTAAACAGCAGAAAGGTCGGATGAGGGGCACGGCCTACCGCGGGAGTGACCTCAATTTTGGGGAATTCGGTCTCCAGGCGGTGGAATGCGGCAAAATCAGTTCAAAACAGATTGAGGCTGCCCGTATTGCCATGACACGCCACGTCAAGCGCGGTGGAAAACTCTGGATTCGGATTTTCCCGGACAAACCCTTCACCAAAAAACCGGCCGAAGTCCGCATGGGCAAGGGCAAGGGCGCCCCTGAGGGATGGGTGGCGGTGATTCGCCCCGGGCGGATTCTCTACGAGATGACGGGCGTTACCCCCGAACTGGCCAAGGAGGCGCTGCGCCTGGCCTCGCACAAGCTGCCGGTCAAAACAAGATTCATCCAGAGGAGCGACGTCTAATGAAAGCGTCCGAGATTAGGGATATGAGCCAGGAGGAGCAGTTCCGCCGGCTTTCCGAGCTGAAGGAGACCCTGTTTACCCTTCGGTTTCAGAGCGAAAGCGGCCAGCTTGAAAACTCCGCCAAGCTGAAACAGACCCGGCGCGATATCGCACGGCTGAAGACGATCATTATTGAACAAAATAAATAAAAGAATAGTGGCTGCCATGAAAAACCGAGGATTGAAAAGACAGCTGGTCGGCAAGGTTGTCAGCGATAAAATGGATAAAACTGTGGTCGTCCTGGTCGAGAGATTGGTAAAGCATCGGCTCTACAAAAAATTCATCCGTCGGCGGACCAAGTTTGCTGCTCACGACGAGGCCAATTCCTGCCAGACCGGAGACAAGGTCGTCATTACCGAATCCCGCCCGCTGAGCAGGACCAAAAGATGGCGTGTCAGCAAAATCGTTGAGAAAGCCGTTTAGGTCGAAGGGATAAAAAAATGATTCAGGCGGAAACGAGACTAACGGTAGCGGACAATTCCGGGGCCAAGGTGCTGAGTTGCATCAAGGTCTTGGGCGGCTCCCGAAGAAGATATGCGAGCATTGGCGACATCATCGTCGTTTCGGTCAAGGAGGCGATCCCCAACGCCAAAGTCAAAAAGGGGGACGTCCTCAAAGCGGTCGTGGTCCGCACCAAGAAAGAGATTCGCCGCAACGACGGATCCTTCATCCGATTCGACGACAATTCGGCCGTTCTGGTCAATGCCCAAAAAGAGCCGATTGGAACCCGTATCTTTGGACCGGTGGCAAGAGAGCTCAGGGCCAAGCGCTACATGAAAATCATTTCGCTGGCCCCGGAAGTCATTTAAGCCGACCGGGCCCGTGGGAGAAGCAGGTTAACATCATGGAAAAATGTCGATTGAAAAAAGACGATAAAGTGAAGGTCATTGCCGGCAAGGACAAGGGAAAAATCGGCAAGGTTTTGCGCGTCAACAAGGACAAGCAGCGCGTCCTGGTGGAGAACATCAACCTTTTGAAGCACCACGTCAAACCCAGCGCCCAGAACCGTCAGGGCGGCATACTTGAAAAAGAGGCCCCGATTCAATGGTCCAACGTGATGCTGATGTGCAACAAGTGCGTGAAACCGTCGCGGATCAGAATGAAAACCCTCGAAGACGGTAAAAAAGTTCGTGCGTGCGTTAAATGCGGGGAGATCATCGACGCCTAACGTCTTTTTTCTGGATCGGGTTTCGGAGGAAGAGCATGTCGCAGTTGAAAGAAACATACCAAAAAGAAATGGTCCCGCAGCTCATGGAGACCTTGAAGCTCAAGAACCCCATGCAGGTCCCGCGGCTGGTGAAAATCGTGCTGAACGTCGGGATGGGGGAAGCCATCCATAACATGAAGCTGCTGGACTCGGCGGTGGAGGAGCTGGCCCTGATCTCCGGCCAAAAGCCGGTCATCACCCGCGCAAAAAAGTCCATCGCCGCCTTCAAGCTCCGGGAAGGTATGCCCATCGGCTGCATGGTGACCCTTCGGCGCGATCGGATGTACGACTTCATGAGCAAACTCGTCAATATCGCCCTGCCCCGCGTCCGTGATTTTCGCGGGATCTCCGGCAAGGCCTTCGACGGCCGCGGCAATTATTCCCTGGGCATTCGCGAGCAGATCATCTTCCCGGAAATCGATTACGATAAAATCGACAAGATCAACGGCTTGAACGTTTCCATCGTCACCAGCGCCAAGAGCGACCAGGAGGGCAAGGAACTCCTCAAGTTGATGGGTATGCCGTTTAAAAACTAGTCTCTGCAGCACAGTGCGCCGCCCCCGGCCGCCAAGGGCTGATGAAGGGGTTTCAAGGAGGAAATTTTGGCAAAAAAAGCATTAATGAACAAGTCCCAGGCGAAGCCGAAATTCAAAGTGCGGGCCTACAACCGCTGCCCGATGTGCGGCCGCCCACGCGCATACATCAGGAAATTCGGAATTTGCCGTATCTGCTTTCGAAACCTTGCCTCCGAGGGGCAGCTGCCGGGTGTTGTTAAATCCAGCTGGTAGACACCCGGCCGGCGCTTGCGAGCCTATCAAGACAAATCAAACCCAAGCAGGTAAACGGAGAACACAATGGCATCGAGCGATACAGTTGCGGACATGTTGACCCGCATCCGAAACGCCGGAAGGGCGAAATTCAACAGCGTCGATATCCCCGGCTCCAATTTGAAGATTGAAATGGCCAGGATTCTGAAAGACGAAGGCTATATCCGAAACTACAAGGTCATCAAAGACAACAAACAGGGAATACTTCGGGTTTACCTCAAATACACCGACGAGGGCGTCCACGCCATTTACGGCATCGAGCGGGTCAGTAAACCGAGCCGGCGCACCTATGCCAAGAGCACGGAGGTCAAACCGATGCTAAACGGTCTGGGTATGCGCATCCTGTCCACCTCCAAAGGGGTGATGAGCGACAAACAGGCCCGGCGGGAACATCTGGGCGGCGAGATTCTCTGCAACGTCTGGTAAAACGCGTTGGCGGCCTGAAATTCCGGGCTGTGTCCTTTTGAAAATCACGCGCGCCGTCCACATGGGCCCGCAGCCGCGCGCAGGCCGCCAACCGGAGCGATGGAAGCCGCAGCGTGTGGCGGCGCCGGCAATCAAGGCCGGTGGCAAAGAACAGAGGAGCAATTCATGTCACGAGTGGGCAAAAAACCGATTCCGATTCCCGAAAAAGTCGACGTCACTTTCACCGACCAGACGGTCACCGTCAAGGGCGCCAAGGGCACCCTCACCCGGACGGTGCATCCGGCCATGAAGCTTGAGGTCGCGGGCGGCAATCTGCATGTCGTGATGGCTGAAGACAGCCGCACCAACCAGGCTCTGCAGGGCTTGACCCGCAGCCTGGTGGCCAATATGGTGCACGGGACCCACCAGGGTTTCGAGCGCGTGCTGGAGATCAATGGGATCGGCTATCGGGCGGAAGTCAAGGGCAACAGCATCGTTCTTAACCTGGGATTCTCACATCCCATTGATTTCGAACTGCCTGCGGGCGTTTCCGCCACCGTCGACCGCAACACCATCATCAAGCTCTCCGGCATCGACAAGGAGTTGCTGGGACAGGCGGCTGCCTCCATCCGGCGCCTCAGGCCCCCGGAACCCTACAAGGGCAAAGGGATCAAGTATGCCGAGGAGTTCATTCAGCGCAAAGCCGGCAAAACTGGCACCAAATAGGTGCGGGCGAGATCGTAGACGGTTCTGAAGAGAAACGGGGAAAAGCGAAATGGGAGCGTTGGACAAAAAACGAAAAGCACGGCTGAAGAGAAAGGCCAGAATCCGCAAACGCATCAGCGGCACACCCGAACACCCGCGGCTGAGCGTGTTTCGCAGCGCCAAGCACATATACGCCCAGATCATCGACGACGTTGCCGGCCGAACCCTGGTGGCCGCCTCCAGTCTCGAAAAAGAGATCGGCGAAAACACTGAGCTCAAGGGCAAGACCAGCCGCGCCGCTCTTGTCGGAAAACTGGTGGCCCAGCGCGCGCTGGACCAGAACATCAAAAGCGTTGTCTTTGACCGCAACGGCTTTCTGTACCACGGCCGCGTCAAGGCTGTATCGGATGGCGCCCGTGAGGGCGGGCTGGATTTTTAACCTAAGGAGGAATACCCTTGTTCAAGCAAGATACAGATGAAAATCAGTTTATCGACAAGGTGGTCCACATCAGCCGGGTGGCCAAGGTCGTCAAGGGCGGTCGCAGATTCAGCTTCAGCGCCATCGTGGTTGTGGGCGACGGCGAGGGCAAGGTCGGATACGGTTTGGGCAAGGCCGGTGAGGTTCCCGAAGCAATTCGCAAGGGTGTTGAAAAAGCCAAGAAGAACATGATTCCGGTTCCGCTGATCGACGGCACGATCCCGTGCGAGGTCGTCGGAAAGTTCGGCGCCGGTCGGGTGATGCTCAAACCCGCTGCCGCGGGTACCGGGGTCATCGCCGGTGGCGCGGTGCGGGCGGTGCTCGAGGCCGTCGGGGTTCAGAACATCCTGACCAAGTGTTTAGGTTCCCACAACCCGCACAACGTTGTCAAAGCCACCATCGCCGGCCTGCAGCAAATTCAAAGCCGGGAACAGGTCGCAGCCCGCCGCGGCAAAAGCGTCGAAGAGCTGGCATGAGGAATAGAGGAAATGGCTGCTAAGATAAAGGTTACACTGGTCCGAAGCGTGGTCGGCCGACCCGAAAAGCATCGCAGGATCGTTCGCGGGCTCGGCCTGCGAAAAATGAACAAATCGGTCGAACTGGAAGACACGCCGTCCATCCGTGGCATGGTCAATCATATACCGCACCTGGTCAAAGTCGAGGAGATACAATGAAGCTTTCCGAACTTTCCCCTGCCGAAGGTTCCCGCAAGGCGCGCAAGCGACTGGGCCGAGGCGTCGGATCGGGATCGGGTAAAACCGCCGGCCGTGGCACCAAGGGGCAGAAAAGCCGCAGCGGCGGCGGGGTTCGCCCCGGCTTCGAAGGTGGGCAGATGCCCATTCACCGCCGACTCCCCAAAAAGGGATTTACCAATATTTTCAAGAAAAATTTCGCCGTCATCAACGTGCGCGATCTGACCAAATTCGAGCGCGGCAGCATCGTGGATGAGATGGCGGTCTACAAAAGCGGGCTGGTCAAAGGCAAAAGCGACGGCATCAAGCTGCTCGGGGCGGGCGATATCGACTTTCCGCTGACCATCAAGCTCAGCAAGGTAAGCCAAGGCGCCACGGACAAAATTACCGCTGCCGGTGGTAAGGTCGAGGTAAACTGATATGGTCGGGTCCGGCTTCCAGTCGATCTTCAAGATACCGGAGCTCAAGAAACGGATTTTATACACCCTTGGGCTCCTCTTGGTTTATCGGATCGGCGTCCACGTCCCGACCCCCGGTATCGATGCGGTGGCGCTGGCGTCTTTTTTCGAAAGGGCCCAGGGGACCCTGCTGGGCCTTTTCGACATGTTCTCCGGCGGCGCCCTGGAGCGGCTTTCCGTTTTCGCCCTGGGGATCATGCCCTACATCAGCGCCTCGATTATATTGCAGCTGCTGACCGTGGTGATTCCGCATCTCGAGCGGCTTTCCAAGGAGGGCCAGGCCGGGCGCAAAAAGATCACCCAGTACACCCGCTACGGCACCGTGGTGCTGAGCATCATCCAGGGCTTCGGCATCAGCATCGGGCTTGAGACCATGGCCGCCCCGGGCGGCGCCTCGGTGGTGATTAGCCCTGGTTGGGGCTTCCGGCTGATGACGGTCATGACCCTCACGGCCGGAACGGCTTTCATCATGTGGCTGGGGGAGCAGATCACCGAGCGCGGCATCGGCAACGGGATTTCTTTGATCATATTCGCCGGGATTGTGGCCGGCATCCCGTCTGCCACCGGCAACACCTTTCGGCTGGTGTCCACCGGTGAGATGGGGATTTTTCTGGTCATTCTCCTGCTGATCATGATGGTGGTGGTGGTCGGGGCGATCGTTTTCGTGGAGCAGGGGCAGCGCCGGATCCCGGTACAGTACGCCAAGCGGGTTGTCGGCCGGCGGATGTACGGCGGCCAAAGCACCCACCTGCCTCTCAAGATCAACACCTCCGGGGTTATTCCGCCGATCTTCGCCTCCTCGATCATCATGTTCCCGGCCACGATCGCCAGCTTCATCAACGTACCCTGGATGAAGACCGTGGCCGACGCGATGCACCCCGGGAATCTGATCTATAATTTGATATATGTTGGTTTTATCTTCTTTTTCTGCTACTTTTACACGGCGGTGACCTTCAACCCGGTTGACGTCGCCGACAACATGAAAAAATACGGCGGGTACATTCCCGGGATTCGCCCCGGCAAGCGCACGGCGGACTATATCGACAAGGTTCTTACCCGCATCACCTTGGGCGGCGCGATCTATGTGTCGGCCGTGTGTGTGTTGCCCTCTTTTCTGATTCAGAAATTCAACGTGCCGTTTTATTTCGGCGGCACGGCCCTCTTGATCGTTGTCGGGGTCGCCATCGATACGGTGGCCCAGATGGAGTCCCACATGCTCAGCCGCCATTACGAGGGATTTCTCAAGAAAGGCGGGATTCGCGGACGTGGGGGGCGTTAAATTTGACGGTTCCGCAAAAAGGCCAATTTCTGCGTTGCGCTGCATCTCGAAGTCGCTGCGGCTAACAGTAGTGCGCCTCACTTCTCGTGATTTGCGCGCCTTGAACTTGGCGCTTTTTTCGAAACCGTCTATATTGTGGCTTTACCGGTTCATCAAATTTACTGCGGTTTTTGGCCGCCTGGCGGAATATAGTTACTGATCGCGAAGAGGAATCAATGGCGAAAGAAGAACCGATCAAGGTCCAGGGCAAGGTGGTCGAAACGCTGCCGAATGCCATGTTCAAGGTCGAACTTGAAAATGGCCACCGGATACTGGCGCACATCTCCGGTAAGATGCGCATGCATTTTATTAAAATCCTGCCGGGCGACACCGTGAATGTGGAACTGTCCCCCTACGATTTGACCCGTGGCCGGATCACCTACCGATCCAAATAACGGCAGCCATTTTAACCGATCGATCTTTGCGCCGGCCCCCTTTGACCGGCGATGAACCCGATTGTAAAAGGAAGCGATCCATGAAAGTCAGATCATCCGTAAAGAAAATTTGCAGCAAGTGTAAAATTGTTCGCAGAAATGGCGTAGTTAGAATCATCTGCGAGAACAAACGCCACAAACAGCGTCAGGGATAGAGGAGGAGCGGCTTTGGCAAGAATTGCGGGCGTAGATTTGCCTAAAAACAAGCGGGTTGAGATTGGGTTGACTTACATCTACGGGATCGGTCGGACGACCTCGAAACAGATCCTGGAAAAGTTGAATATTCACCCCGACACAAAAACCGATGATTTGACGGAGTCCGAAGCCAATGACATTCGCAAGCTCATCGACGGCTTCAAGGTGGAAGGGGAACTGAGAACCGATGTCTCGATGAACATCAAGCGCCTGATGGACCTGGGCTGCTACCGCGGCCTGCGGCACCGCAAATCCCTGCCGGTCCATGGCCAGCGCACCAGCACAAACGCCCGGACGCGCAAAGGCCCGCGGCGTTCGGCGGTCAAGAAAAAGGGCGCAGCCAAGAAGAAATAATCATCTAACCCACAGGAACCAATCTCATGGCGAAAAGAACCCGAGTTAAGAAAAAAGAAAAAAAGAACATCCCCACCGGGGTTGTCCATATACAATCGACCTTCAACAATACCATCGTTTCCATCACCGACCCGGCCGGAAACGTTGTGGCCTGGTCCAGTTCGGGCGCCCAGGGGTTCAAGGGGTCCCGCAAAAGCACCCCCTTCGCCGCTCAGATGGCCGCCCAGGACGCTGTCCGCAAGGCCATGGAACACGGGATGAAAAACGTTGAAGTTTACGTCAAGGGGCCGGGCTCCGGACGCGAGTCGGCCCTGCGGTCGCTGCAGGCAGCCGGCTTCAACGTTCTGATGATCAAAGACGTGACGCCAATCCCCCACAACGGGTGCCGTCCGCCGAAACGTCGGAGAGTCTAAGGGACCCCCAAAATATCTTTTGGCGCTGGGGGCGGGGAGGCGAGAAGCGGCCGGTTTTCGGCCGCTCTCCATGGTGTCAGCCGCCGCCTGCTGTTGAACAAAGAAGGAGGAAGACTTGGCGCGATATACAGGCTCGGTTTGCCGCATCTGCAGACGTGAGAATTTGAAGCTTTTTTTGAAGGGTGATCGTTGTTATTCGGACAAGTGCGCTTTTGACCGGCGCAGTTATCCGCCCGGCCAGCACGGGCAGCGGCGTCGGGGCAAAACCTCGGATTACGGTGTGCAACTCCGCGAAAAACAAAAAGTCAAAAGGATGTATGGGTTGACTGAAAAACAGTTCCGACTGTTTTTCGAGCGGGCCGAGCGCAAAAAGGAGATCACCGGCACCAACTTGTTGGTGCAGTTGGAAACCCGTCTGGACAACGTGGCCTACCGCCTGGGTTTCGTCAATTCCCGCTCCCAGGGGCGCCAGCTGGTGAAGCACAACCATCTGCTGGTCAACGGGCAGAAGGTCAATATTCCCTCCTATCAGGTGAAGGCGGGCGACGTCGTCGAGGTCAAGGAAAAAAGCCGTAACATTCAGTCCATTTCAGACTCCCTCGCTGCGGTGGTCCGGAGGGGGGTTCCCCAGTGGTTGGAACTGGAAAAAGAAAACCTGAAAGGTACGGTCAAGAACCTTCCGGTTCGGGAAGATCTGACCATGCCGATCCAGGAACAGCTCATCGTCGAGCTTTACTCCAAGTAACCTGGACTAGCCGCTTCATCAGATCATATCTAGAGACGCACGTCTGTTTTCGGGTGACCAATCCCGGTTACGATGAGATATTTTCTGAAAAATAACTGGAGAATTTGAAATGTCATCTAACGGACTCATGCATATGAACTGGCGCGGGATGATCAGGCCGGATCGGCTTCACTCCGAGAGCACAGCGTCTTACGGCAAGTTTGTCTGCGAGCCCCTTGAAAGGGGTTTCGGGATTACCTGCGGCAATGCCCTGCGGCGGATTATCCTCTCGTCCCTTTACGGCGCTGCCATCACCTCGGTCAAATTCGAAGGCGTGATGCACGAATTCAGCGTCGTCCCCGGGGTCCTCGAAGATGTCTCGGAGATCATCCTCAACCTGAAGCAGGTCAGACTCAAAGTCTCCGACTCCGAGCCGAAAACCGTGACCATCGTTCGCAAGGGCGAAGGCCCGGTGACCGCCGGCGACATCGCCAGCGGCGACGGCCGGGTTGCCGTGCTCAACCCCGAGCAGCACATAGCCACCCTCACCTCGGAGGCCGAGCTGAACATGACCATGACGGTCAAGGTCGGCAAGGGCTACTCCCTGGCCGAAAACAACAAGGACGAAGACGACCCGGTGGGCACCATCGCCATCGATGCCGTCTTTTCGCCCATCAAACGGGTCAACTACGTGGTGGGCAACGCACGCGTGGGGCAGCGCACCGATTATGACAAGCTGACCCTGGAGGTCTGGACAGACGGCAGCGTGCAGCCCGAGGATGCGGTGGCCTATGCCGCCAAAATTCTCAAAGACCAGATGACCACCTTCATCAACTTTGATGAAGAGGCCGAACCGGACAAGGACAGAGGCGCCGATCGCGGTTCCGAACCGCAGTTCAACGAAAACCTATACCGCAGCGTCGAAGAACTCGAGCTTTCCGTTCGCAGTGCCAATTGCCTGAAGAACGCCAACATTCTCAAGATCTTTCAACTGGTGCAGAAAACCGAAAACGAAATGCTCAAGACCAAAAATTTCGGTCGTAAATCCCTCAACGAGATTAAGGAAGTCTTGAGTGAAATGGGCCTTTCTCTGGGAATGAAGCTCGATGGGTTCATGCCTCCCGAGGAAGAGGCGGAGGAAGGGGAGTAGATTATCCGATGAGACATCAAAAAGCAGGCGTCAAGTTGGGCCGTAGCAGCAGCCACCGGGATGCCATGTTCCGCAACATGGTGACCTCGCTGCTGAAGCACGATCGCATCCGCACCACCGATGTCAAGGCCAAGGAGCTCAAACGGTGGGCCGACCACATCGTCACCCTGGCCAAGCGCGGTGATCTGCATGCGCGCCGCCAGGCCATGGCCATCGTGCGCGAAAAAAACGTCGTGCATCAACTCTTTGAAACCGCCCAGGCGCGCTTCGGGGCGCTGGCCGGGGGGTATACGCGGGTCGTCAAAATCGGCCGCAGACCCGGCGATGCGGCCCTGATCTCCCTGGTAGAACTGGTGGGCGAAGGGGCCGGCAAAAGGCCCAAGAAGAAAAAAATGCCGCCGGCACCTGAAAAGCCGAAAACCGCCGAGAAACCCGAGGAGGCGCCTGAGGCCGCAGCCAAACCCGAAACGCCTGCGGTTTCAGTGGCGCCGGCCGCCGAGCCGGTCGCTGAAGAGGGCGCCGGTGAGGCCGCCCCGGAAACCGATCCGAAGCCGGGCGCAACCGAAAAGTAGGGGGCGGCCGGTCAGGGGGCGTTCAAGCGCGCTTTCCGCTTGCAATTATTCCTTTCCGGGTCTTCAGGACGCGTTCCCAAGGCTCTGCCGCACTTTGTGCCGGCAGGGCCTTTTTTTCGTTCCACCGGCTGCTGAAAAACGCCCTTTTCAGGGCGGCCGTTCGTTTTTGCGGCGTTTTTTGGGGGTCGCCTTAAGGCGCGCTTTCGCCTCGTAGAGCCGCTCGTCGGCGGCCTTCAGAAGGGCGGCCGGGTCCCGCAAAAGCGGGTCGCGGGTGCAGGCCACGCCGTAGCTGATGGTGCAGGTGATCTTTTTTGGGCCCACTTTCAGCGGCGTATCCTTCAGATAGGTGCAGACGCGCCCCATCAGATGCTCGGCGTTTTCGGCCGTGGTCTCCGGCAGGATCAGGACGAACTCGTCCCCGGCGAAGCGGGCCACCACGTCCGAATCGCGACTCATTTTGACCAGGTTGCTTCCCAGAAACTGCAGCATGTCATCGCCGCAGTCGTGGCCATAGGTGTCGTTGACCGCCTTGAAATCGTTCAGGTCGATGAAGACCACCGACAGGGGGCTCTTGTAGCGGCGGGCGCGGTTGAATTCGCGCTGCAAAACCGTTTCCATCACGCGACGGTTGAGAAGACCGGTAAGCGGGTCGTGAAAGGCCATGTAGCGGAGCTTTTCATGGGCGGTCACATTCGACAGGCACAGGGAAACCTTAACGGCCAGTTGCTCCAGGAGGCTGGTGTCGATTCCCGGTGAAAACCGCTCGGGCGAGAAATCCGCCTGGTTGAGGCTGCCGATGATCTCCCCGTCCAAGGAAAGCGGGGCCATGGCCATGGATTTGATAAAATACTTTTTCTTCCGCGGCAGGAGCTTGAAATAGGGCTTGAGGTTTTCATTGACCAGCACCGGGGTCATGGTGCTACCCACCAGATCGCGGAAGCTCTGGCGGTCGATGACGCTCATGCGCTCCCGCAACATTTCCGAGCTTGCCAGGGAGGAAATCAGGCTCTGCAGGTCGCTGTTTTCGATCATTGAGATCCAGACGTAGGGAATCTTGAAGCGTTCGCGGATTTCGGTCAGCAGGACCTCGAAGAGATCGCGGAATTTCAGAATGGAAAGGATGGCGGTTTCGACGGCCGCAAATTTACGGGCGATTTCCTCGTTTTCCTGGAGGCGGTGTAAGAGGGCGTTGAGGTCGATGTCTTTCATGGCGCAAGAGGGGGCAGGCGGCCGTCAGCCCGGTTTTCAGCACTCCAGGTTTTGGATGAAGGGCACCATTTCGGCCAGAGCCGCTTCGGTTGCCTGGAAGTGGGGTATGTGCCCACAGTCGGGCAGCAGGGCCACCTTCGTGGGGCCCGAGACGCCGGCGGCGATGCGCCTTACCTGATCCGCGGTGGCGTATTCATCATCGCGTCCTTGAAGAATCAACAGCGGGCAGGTCACCCGGGGCAGATAGACCTCGATATTCCACGGTTGAAAATCCGCCGCCAGCCAGGTGTCGGCCCAACGGCGAAAGACGCTCTCGGTATTGTCCCCGTGATAAAAGGCCAGGCGGGTTTTCAAGTCGGTGCTTGCGTAGGCCGCCACGGTGCGGCGAATTCCCGCCAGGGTGACCTCCTCCACCAGCACGTGGGCGGCCTCGGTGACCGCCGCGCAAACCCGGCTGCGGTGCAAGGCCGCCGTCAGCAAGGCGATGGAACCGCCGTCACTGTGTCCCACCAGAACGGCGCGATCGATGCCGCAGACATCCAGGACTTCCGGCAGAAAAATGCCGGCCTCCTGAACCAGGTAATCGTAGGGCCAACGCCCGCTTAAAGTATCTGAGCTGCCATAACCGCGGCGGTCATAGAGCAGCCCGGCCCTGCCCGTCAAGGCGCAAAGGCGCTGGGGGAAATCCCGCCACATTTCGATGCATCCCAAACCTTCGTGGAGAAAGACCAGCGGGGCTTTGGCGTTTCCGGGGGCGGATGGCAGCTGCCGGATGCGAATCCGCCAGCCGGCGGCCTGGATGTGGCGAGGCGGAAGGTCCATCTGGGGTCCCTGTTGCGCGCGTGTCACCAGTGGGTTTGCAACCTATTATAATCCGGAATGATAGTCAAGATGGGGGCGTCCGCAAGGAGAACCGCCGAGCGGACGGTCTGCAACGGGAGGCGCTGATGTCCGCAACCGCGCCGCGGCTGCCGGCCGGGTCGATCCAGCCAGCCGGCCTCTATGTCCATGTCCCCTTTTGCCTGCAGAAATGTGCCTACTGCGACTTCTACTCGGTAACCGATCTTTCCCGGCGGGCTGATTACCTGGGCGCCCTGCGCCGGGAGATGAAACTGGTTGCGGCCCGCGGGCTGATCTTCGACTCACTTTACATCGGCGGCGGCACGCCCTCGCTGCTTGCGCCCGCGGAGGTGGCGGCGGTTTTAGCGGCCGCCCAAGAAGCGTTTGCCTGGCGCGAAGATGTGGAGATCACCCTCGAGGCCAACCCCTGCAGCCTGACCCCCGAAGGGCTGGCAGGCTACCTGCAAGCGGGGGTCAACCGGCTTCAGATCGGTGTTCAGTCCTTCCAGGATGACCATCTGGCGTGGCTCGGCCGGCTGCACGGCGCCGCGGCGGCGCGCCAGGCCGTAAAGTGGGCACGCGCCGCGGGCTTCGAAAACGTCGGCCTGGATCTTATCTTCGGTATTCCCGGCCAGTCTTGGGAGAACTGGCGCGCCGACCTGGAACAGGCGGCAGCCTTGGAAGTCGCCCACATCTCCTGCTACATGCTGAGCTTTGAACCGGGGACCCCCCTGGACCGGCGCCGTCAAGAAGGCAAGCTCCGGCCGGCAACCGCGGAGGCGATAAGCCGGCTCTACGAACTGGCGGTCGCCTTTCTGGCGTCCCATGGCTACGCGCAATACGAGGTCTCCAATTTCGCGCGTTCCCAAGAAAAGACCGCCCAGCGCTGGCGCTCCCGGCACAATCAGAAATACTGGTCCGGCGCCCCCTACATCGGTCTGGGGCCCGCTGCCCATTCGTTTGTCGGCCGGCAGCGCTGCTGGAACCACCGCAGCCTCAGGCGCTACCTGGGCGCTGTGGCGGCGGGACGGCAGCCCGTGGCCGGTCGGGAGACCCTGAGTCCTCTTCAACGGCAAATCGAGGCGATCTACACGGGGTTGCGCACCAATGCGGGGATCGATCTTGCCCGCTACAACAAGGCTTATTCTCCCCCGTTTGAAAAACACTTCGCTGCGCTTTTGAGCCGGCTTGCCCAGGCCGGGCTGGCAGTCCCCGGCCCCCGGCGTTGCGCTCTGACCCCGCGCGGTATGCTGCTGCTGGACAGCATCGCGGAGCAGTTCGTTTCCCTTTTGTGACCGCAGGGCGCGCAGCCTCCGGTGCGCTGCGAGGCCGGCAGCATGCGCGGCCATACCAAGGCAGGGGCGGTCAGACGGGTGGACTTTTTGGCGGTCACCCTCCAAACAAAACGGGCAACTGCGCTTGCTCAGCTGCCCGATGGTGAGCTCCGGCGGCCGCCGGGCTCAGGTGGACAGGGTCTTGACCAGCACCCCGAGGTAGAAGCGGGCGTGGCTGATGGGGGCCGCCAGGTTGGCGCGGTGGTTGGACAGGATCCCGTCCAGCTTGCTGTCGGTGATGATCCAAGGTTTTATTTTGGTGGCATAGTGGCACCATTCGATAGCGTGGTGCAGGATTTCGGTGGCGCGTCGGGCTTCCATGGTTCTGAGGTACTCCTCGTGAATCGCCTCCAGCATGACCGCCATGGCGCTGGCTACCCCTTGGGTGTAGTAGAAGTAGTTGTCGGCATCGAAAAAGCTCACCGGATCGCCGCCCTTTTCCTCAAATTTGACCAGGTTTTCATCGCAACTGCCCAGCAGGTCCTCAAAGGCCGCCAACAGCGGGATCAGGTTGTCGGTGCGGGTGTAGAAGGTGGCCTTGCCCTTTTCCAGTTTTGCCCTGTATTTCCGCAGATCGTCCAGGGCCTCATTGTACTTGGACTCGGGCGAGGGAAACCAGTACCCGTCGGCCTTGATCATGAGCCAGTTCATGGCGTTTTCAAGATCCGGGTCAAACGCCGCGGTGGAACCCGTGCGCGAGATGCGCTCGGTGAGGGTTGTGACCGCACGGCGGGTGACCTCCAGGACCCCCAGCTGAAAATTGTTGACGTTGTCGGTGAGGTTGATGATGTCGTTGGGCCGCCAGCCCCAAAAACGATCGTTGAGCTCGTAGTCCAGGGGAGCGATGATGGCATCCACGAACAAGACCCCGGGGGGCAGGTCGTTTTCCTCGTCCGCAGCGCCCAACCCGTGGGGCGCCGCCGCTTTGATGCTTGCATCGTGGTCCGTTTTGGGGGGCAGGCTCTTGGGTATTTTGGTTGTTTCGTGAGGTACTGCGGGCGCAGGGGTGTGGGTTTCAGCGGACGACGCGATTTTTTTCTCGCTTGCCGCAGGCGCAAGGGGGGCTTCATGACTTACGGCGGCTTCCCCCGAAGTGTGGCTTTTGGCGGCTGTGGTTTCATGTCCGGTCTTGGCCGGGGCTGTCACATGGGTGGCCGTTTGCCCATGGGCGTCAGGCCGGGTGGTATCGCCGAGGGTTTCGGCGCCAGTTGCAACAGTACCCTGGGAGTGTTTTGCGGTGGGCGGGGCTTCAAAAGACCCCAAAAATGTTCCCAGACCCCACAACACCACCCCCAGTATGAGAATGCCCAAAAAAATCCGTTTGGCGGCGAAGCTTTTGAATGGATCCATTTTACCCCTCAGCGTGGCCGTAGAGCCCCCAAATATCGTTGCAAAAAAACGGGTTACCCTTTTCTGAGCTTGCGGATATCGCCGATTCGAATCGTCACGTTCTTGGTGTCGAAATATTCAATTAAAGGTATCACATATTTACGGGAGGCGCCAGTCATATCCTTGAACTGCGGGGTCGAGATTTCGCCTTCCTGGTTGAGGAAGGCCACCAGTCTCTCCTTCAACCGCTCAAGGTTGCGGGTGTGGTAGTAGAGATCCTCCTTGACCTTGACCAGGGTGCCTTCATCCACTAGCAGGGTGAGTACATCGCGCGCCTGGGTCGGTGTGACGTTCAGACTCTGGGCGATCTCTTTGAAATAGGGGGGCTGAAGATCGCTTTCCATGTAGATGTCCAGCAGTTTCTGGCGGACGCCGGCCTGGTCGATCCCCAGTGAAACCGTGTGATCCGCCAGCCGCACGGTTTCCTCGGCCTGGGCGATTTCATCGTCGCGCAGCATCTGGTTCAGCAGCAGGGTGAACAGCTTGGGGCTCAGGCGGGGGAATTTGGATTTGAGCTCCTCCTTGGGCATCCCGGCCTTGAGCGGGTTTTTCTGGTGGTAGCGCTCCAGCTGCCCCAGGGCCTCGGACTTCAGCTTCTCATAGGTCGCCTGGTGGATGAAAAGCCGGGTTTCCTTGTCCACCTGGATCACGGCGCGCGCGGAAAGCTGGGCCTGCAATAGGGTGTTGAGCTGCTTGTCGGGGAGGTTGGTCATCAGTTTGAGGTCGGCAAAGGAGACCCCTTCATAGCCGGCGGCCTCGATGAGATAGGCCAGCACCTCGGCAGGGTCGGCGCTCATCATCCGGTGCAGGCCTTCGATCACCTCGGGCCGCAGACGCTTGTGCTTGTGGGGGATGGGGTTGACGATGTGGCCCCCGCCGATGGTGCGCACCGGGGAGTAGCTGCGCACCACGTAGCGGTCGTCGCGCACCCCGGTCACCGGTTCGTCCAGGCGCAGCTGGGCCACGGTGTCCTCGCCGGGGGCCAACTCGTCCCGGTCCAACAGGATGAGGTTGCCCAGCACCTCGCTCGTGCCGGCGTGAAAACGCACCCGGGTTCTGGCCTTCAACGGCTTTTCGTTGCTCTCCAGAAAGTGCAGCGCCACGTCCAGCATATAGGTGGGCTTCAGGGCGCCCGGTGTGGAAACCACGTCACCGCGGTTTACCGCGGCCTTGTCCAGACCTTGAAAGTTGATGGCCGTGCGCATCCCGGCGCGGGCCTCGTTGACGCTGGCGTTGTGGACCTGGATGCCGCGGACCTTGGAGGTGATCATCGACGGGTAGATCATGATGGTCTCGCTCACCCGCACACTTCCCGAAACCAGCGTGCCGGTGATGACGGTGCCGAAACCTTTCATGCTGAAGACCCGGTCCGCCGGCAGCCTGAAAAGGCCGGTGGAGGAGCGGTCGGGCACCCTTGTGGCGATTTCGTCCAGGGTCTTGATGAATTCCGGCAGCCCCTTGCCCGTAACCGCGGAAACCGGCACCACCGGGGCGCCTTCCAGAAAGGTGCCCTCGGCGAACTCCATGATGTCCTCTTGGGCGAGTTCCAGCCACTCCTCGTCCACCATGTCGATCTTGGTCAGCGCGATGAAGCCGTGGCGGATCCCCAGGAGCGTGCAGATCTCCATGTGTTCGCGGGTCTGGGGCATCACCCCCTCGTCGGCCGCGATCACCATCACCACGATGTCGATGCCGGTGGCGCCGGCCACCATGTTCTTGATGAACTTTTCGTGCCCCGGGACATCGACGACCCCCACGTGCTGGCCGCTGGGCAGGTCGAGCGATGCGAACCCCAGCTCGATGGTGATGCCCCGCAGCTTCTCCTCTTTGAGGCGGTCGGTGTCGGTTCCGGTAAGGGCTTTGATCAGGCTGGTTTTACCGTGATCGATGTGTCCCGCGGTGCCCAGGATAATCTGTTTCAATGCGAACGTTCCCCTCTCTGATCTGATGGGAGTTTTCGGAAAAAGCCCGGCCTTGGGATGTTGCGGTGGCCAGATTGGGCTCACGAAGCCGCCGCCCCGGTGGGATGCGGTGGTTCCGGGCGCCAACCGCAGCCAGCACACCGCGCGGCCCAGGGCAGGCGGGCGGGGGAGGGCGCAGCTGTTACAATCTGGGTGGGCGGCCTCGCAGGTAGTCCAGGAAATAGGCCATACCCATGAAAAAAAGCCCCAGACCGACGGTAAACGACAGGTGGAATTCGGGGTAAAACGTGCGCGTCAGCACCACCGCCAAAACGGCGCTCATGATCAATCGTAGCAGAAAACCATAAAATTTGGTCATGGGGTGTATCCATTCGGGGTATCGGAGCGGGTCGTAAAACCGGCGGCGTGAAAAAATGCCGACGCCTTGCGCCCCCCGCCAGCGGATCAGGAGGGCAGCCGGACTGCACCCCCGGAAGCGGTTAACCAACGGTATATCCGGCTAAAATTGTTTGAAAAACGGGCAACTCCCACAGAGGCTCAAATACTATACGAGAGACCCGCAACCGTCAATAAAATTGCGGGGCGATTGTTCAGGGCAAGCCAAAAAGGGTCGGCCCCCAACAATTTCCTTGAAAAGTGCGGGTCGATTTGGTAGTTTCCCATTCTCTTTATGGTGGGTGTAGCTCAGTTGGCAGAGCCCCAGGTTGTGGCCCTGGTTGTCGTGGGTTCAAGTCCCATCACTCACCCCATTTTTACCCCGTCGGGACCGCTTGCGGAATCCCCCCAACCGACGGGTTTTCCGACCGATACACCCGCGGGTCAGCCGGATGGCGCCCAAAGCGCGCATCCGACCGACCCGCGGGTTTCCCCCCATTGTTTTTACGTTCAAATCGAACCAGGCCATTTCTTGATCCCACATCCTGCTGTATTGTAGGGTGAGGCGATTAAACGGTTTTATTCCGCTCTTTTTTTCACTGCATCTTGCCAAATCGGATCCTTGGTTTAATTTTGTCTGTTGCTTGCCTTTTGGCCGAAAACCCCACAGTTCGGTGGGAACTCGCATTTTGGGGGACTGCAGCCATTGGGGGACGTTCAGCCGCAGCCGGCGGCCGCCGGCGCCATCCAAAGAAGGGGGAGGCATACATGAGCAAACACATGCAACTGATCGTCAAAGTCCAGCCGTACTACAAAGAAAATCTGAAAGCGGTTTACCCCAAGATTGCCGGCCACCTGAGCCGTGTTGATCAAGCCCTGGTCGAAAAGAACCCTTCGATCTTCGATCTGGTGGGAAAGCTGGACAAGCTGCTCTACGCCTTGGACGGCAACCCTGCCTTCAAAGAGATTCTGCTCAAGCACAAAGATGCCCTCTTCAATCTGTACGATACCATTCAAAACGCCATTGCCGACTGGCAATTGGCTCAGGCTGACCAGGCGCTGTACAAGCTCGAGGATATTTTTGATGAAATCGAGTGGGAACTGGACAAAGCCTGATTAGGCGATATGGTTTCCATCACGTTTTCTTAAAGGAGGTAAAAATGGGTTTATTCGACTTTATCAGTGACATGGGGGAAAAGCTTTTCGGCAGCCAGGACCAAGCGGCCGAAAAGATCAAGGCTAAAATCGAGGCAGCCAATCCCGGTGTCAAGGACCTCGACGTAACCTTTAAAGACGGCGTCGTCCACCTGAGCGGTACGGCGGAGAGTGCTGAGGCCATGGAAAAAGCGGTCCTGATGGCCGGAAACGTTCAGGGGGTGTCGGAGGTGAAGGCTGAAGGCATCACTGCGCCGCCCCAGCAGGCCAAGGTCGATTACTACGTCATTCAAAAAGGGGATTCCCTATCGGCCATCGCCAAACGCTACTACGGCGATGCCAAGGAGTACCCGCGGATTTTCGAGGCCAACCGTGAGGTTATAAAGAACGCCGACCTGATCTATCCGGGTCAGAAAATCCGGATTCCCCTAGTATAGCTCGTGCCCGGCAAAAAAGGGGCGGTGGTGCGATCCAGGATGCCGCCCTTCGCCGCCGCCCAGTCGGCGCCGCCCGGTTTCGGGAGCAGGAACCGGGCGGCGTAACCTATGGCAGTCGGCCCTGAGTCCAGGTCCCATGGTTCCGGATCCCATCGAGGATTCTCCCACCCATTGAAGTCGTAAAACCCAAGGAGGTGAATATGAGCACGACGGACGTGATCCGCACCCCGCTGAAATACTTGGACAAGGCCGTCAACGGCCTCCGCGACCTGGGTCTGTTGCCCGCCCAAACGGACGAGGCCCCGATCGTTGCCTTGATCCAACAGATCAGCGACCTGGACGAAGAAAAGGCCGTGGCCATTGCGCGCACCCTCAACCACACCACGCTGTTCAACGAGGTGGTGCGGGAGCACATCTCCCAGATGAAGGTGGGCGAGCGCTACGAAAAGATCACCGAGGCCTTCAACAGCATCCGCGACGATGCCAAATCGATGGTGGACCAACTGGAAGACGGCAAAATCTCCACCCTGGAAAAGGTTCAGAACCTTTGGGTGAAGGTCACCCGCGGTGATATCCCCGACCGTTTTCGCAAGATCAAAGACACCTATCTGGATGTGGCGGCCGACACCAAGGAGCAGATTGCACGCGAGAACACGATCCTCGAATCCTACAAGGATTTCCGGGTGGCCCTCAAGGAGGCCCAGGTGCTGGCCTTTCAGCTGCTGAAAAAATCCGAGGAAACAGTTGCGGCAGCCAAGGACGCGCTGGCGGCGGCATCCAAGGCCGTTGAAGCATACGCGGGCGAGGACCGTGAGCAGATCGCACGCCTGGAATTGGAGCGGGACCAGCGCCTGCGCGACCTCCAGGATGAAGACAAGCGCTTTCAAATCGCCAAGGACCTGGCCGAGAACCTCTCGGTCAGCTACAACACCACCGAGGTGGTGATGGCGCGGCTGATGCAGTCCACCGAGGTCAAGGAGCGGGTCTATTCCCAGGCGGTGTCCTTTTTCGGGACCAACGAAACCGTCTTCACCGCCCTGAATGCCTCCTTCACCAGCCTGCAGGGTCTGCACGAAAGCACGCGCACCCTGGATGCCATGAAAGCGGGGGTCAACCAGAGTCTGGAGACCCTTGCCGAGGTGGGCGGCAAGGTGCAGGAGGATGCCCTGCGGGCGGGCTACGGCCCGACGATCAAGGCCGAATCGGTCAAGAAGCTGGTCGAGGCGGTGGTCAATTTCCAACACAAATCCCGATCGCTGATCGCCGAAATGCGGGATCTGGCCACGCGCAACGAGCAGGAGATCGCTGTCGCGGTGGAGGATGCCAAAAAACGGATGGTGGAACTGACCCACGCAGGAGCACCCGTCGAAAATGGTTGACCAACAGCCCGCTGAAAAAATCGAACTCTCCGAGGTGATGATCGCCATGGACGTGGTGGACACCATCCGCCACCAGCGCGCCCTCGTGGAACGGGAGCTTCAAGCGGAAGATCGGGAAACCGAGCTGATCGAGAAGCTCCGGAAGATTTATGCCGGGCAGGGGTTGGAAGTCTCAGAGGAGGTCATCGCCCAGGGGGTCCAGGCCATGCGGGAGGATCGCTTCACCTACCGCCCCCCACCCCATGGGCTGCAGACCATGCTGGCGCGGCTCTACGTCCACCGGGGGCGCTGGGCCAGGCGGGCGGGGATGGCGCTGCTGGTCCTGATCGGGTTATGGGCGGGATATCGCTACATGGTTGTCGTGCCGGCCGAGCGCGGCCGCCAGGAGACGGCCGAGGCATCCCGGGCGATCGCTTCCCTTCGCGCCGAAGCGCTGGCGGAGGCCGTCGAGGCAGGTGTTGCGGAAAAAGTCGAGGCCATTTACCAGGAGGCCCTGGCGGCCCAGCAGGCCGGCGACCCCGAAAAGGTCCGCACCAGCCGCGAGGCCCTGCAGACCATCCGCGATACGCTGCGGCAGGTCTACACCCTCCAGGTGGTCTCGCGACCTGGAATGCCCAGCGGCGTGTGGCGCTACCCGGCGGACAGCCGCAGTGCACGCAACTACTACCTGATCGTCGAGGCCGTCTCCCCCAGCGGGCAGCGGCTCAGCCTGCCGATTACCTCGGAGGAGGACGGCACGGTGCGCTCGGTCGCCGCGTGGGGGCTGCGGGTGGAGCGCCAGGTTTACGAGCGGGTCGGGCAGGACAAGATGGATGACGGAATCGTGAACCAGAAGACCGTCGGTGCCAAGCGGCGCGGGTATCTCACACCGGATTACGCGGTTGCCACAACGGGTGCGACGATCACCGAATGGTAGGGGAGACCAGGCCATGTTGACTGGAACGGACCAGCTGGCGATCATCAACCGCCATATCGACACCACCCGCAGCGCCCTCGACACCCTGCACCAGCACAAGGAGGCCGCCACCCAGCAGCTGGTCGGGCTCCGGAGTCAGATGACCGAGGCATACCGCCAATTGGCCCGCTTCCGCTTGGACGAATTGGGCGCCGGCCGCGTGGTCGCCCATCTGGAAGAGGTCGACCGGGCCACGCTGGAACTGCTCAAGCGCCGGGAGCAGGCCATGCAAGCCCTGGAGCCCGCCATCGCCCAGTGCGCCTCCCGGCTATCCGCGTTGAACGCTGAACGGGAGCAGGCGGTTGCCAAACGGGACGCGCTGGTCAGGCAGATCGATGAGCGCGCCGCCGAAATCAGGACCCGGCTCAGCGGCCAGGAAGTCTATCAGGCCCAGGAAAGGTTGGTGGCGGAGACCGCCGGGAAGGCCGAGCGGGCCGAGCGCAAGGCCGCCCAGGCGGAGGCCGACCAGGCCCAAAAAGGCCAATCCTACCGCGCGGACCCGCTTTTCATGTATCTCTGGGAGCGCCGCTACCTAACCCCCGACTACCGCCACCGGGGCCTCACCCGGCGCCTGGACGGCTGGGTCGCCGGCTTGATCCGCTATGCCGATGCCCGCGGCAACTACTACCTGCTGACGGAATTGCCGTTGCGGCTGCGTGAACACGCCCAGCGGCAGAAGGAGATTGCCGAAGAGGCACTCACGGGGCTGCGCGCCATGGAAGCGGAAGCGCTGAATACCGAAGAGATGGTTCGAGACCAGGCCGCCCTTGCCCAAGTGCGCCAAGCCTTGGATGATGCCGAGCGCCGCATCGAAGAGGAGGAGGCCCGGCATGACGCCCTGCTGGATCAGCGTTCGCAATTTTCCTCCGGCACCGACGACATCTCCCGACAGGCCATCGACTTGCAGGTGTCCGAAATCAAGGACGAGTCTGTGGCAACGCTTTACCTGCAGGCCAAGATGACCCCCAAACCCGACGACGACCTCATCGTCAGTCGGATTCGCGACTTGCAGCAGGAGGAGCAGCGCATCCAAGCCGAACTCGACCGGCTGGAGTCCCAAGAGCGTCATCAGCGGCGCGCCTATCAGGATCTGGAAGATCTCCGCCAGCGCTACCGGCGCAGCGGCTACGACTCCAATCATTCCTATTTTCCCAGCGGTTTCGATCTGGTGGCGCTGCTGGCCTTGGTTCTTTCCGGAAAGTCTTCCGGCCGCGATGCCTGGGACCGCATCGATCGGGAACAGCAGTTCCGCAGGCCCCGAACCCCGCGGGATTTCGGTGGTGGCCGGTTTCCGGGCGGGTTCGGCGGCGGGTTTCGCACCGGTGGCGGGTTCGGCGGCGGTCGGGGAGGCGGCGGTTTCCGCACCGGCGGCCGTTTTTAAGCGCGGTCGGTCCGATCCCTGACCATCTCGCCAGCTCTGACAGGGCCGGGTTCGGGACTGACTCCGAATGGGCGCAGACGGCAACAGGCAACACCCAATGAAGATGAAGCGGTAAAAAGTCAAAAACAAGACGGTTTCGAAAAAAGTTCAAGTTCAAGGCGCGCAAATTTCGAGGAGTGAGGCGTACTACTGTACCCCGCAGCGACTTCGAGATGCAGCGCAACGCAGAAAGTGGACTTTTTGCGGAACCGTCAATGAAGGAGGGTGCCATGTTCTACATGAAGGATCTGCTCGGTGGATTGACTCAGGCGGGCCCGACCCGGTCCACCAAGCAACGCATGCAAAGCGCGCTGGGCGCGGGCGGCAAGGCACCCCAAGACCTGCTCTCCGGGCTGTTCGGCGGCGCCTCCGGCGAAGGCTTGGGCGAGGCGTTGTCGAAGATGCTCGCCGGCGGCAGCGGCGGGGCCATCGGGGGAATGCTGGGCAGCGTTCTCGAAGACGCCAGCCGCGCGGTGGGCGGAAAGCGTAACCTGGCCGTGGGGGGCATCGGGGCCTTGGCCGGCGCGCTGCTCGGCGGCGGTGGGAGTTCGCTGAAAGGCGCACTCGGCGGCGGCGTCATGGGACTGCTGGGGGCGATGGCCTACTCGGCCCTTAAAAAAGGCGGGCAGCCGCCCGCCGAGGTGCCCATCGGGTTGCAGGAAACCCGAACCCCCGAACAAAAGCAGACCCTGGAGCGGGAGGCCGGGCTTATTTTTCAGGCTATGATCAATGCAGCCAAGGCCGACGGCCAGATCGACAAGGACGAAATCGACCGCATCATCGTCAGGCTCGGTGAAATGGGAATTGGCGGTGAAGCCCAGGCGTTTGTGATTGCCGAGATGCAACAGGCGATGAACACCGATGCCTTGGTCAAGGCCGCTGCCGGCCGTCCGGGGCTGGGCGCCCAGCTC
>JAJDNY010000053.1 GCA_022340425.1 Desulfobacteraceae bacterium
CCGGCCTGGATGAGGCCATTCACCAGATGCTCCTTGGAAGGCACAACTCGCTGCTGGTTACCCGGGGGGAAGAAATTGTCGGTATTCTGCGGCTGACCGATGTGTTTGCCTATGTTTGCAACAATATCAAGGCCTGCAAGAAATAAAAATCAAAACCGCGAGGTAGAACATGGCCGAAGTCGAATCCATCGAGAAAGAGGTCACCACGACATCTATCGTCATCAAATCGGTAGTGGCGCTGGCAGTGGGCATCCTGATCCTGATGCTGCCCAGGCCGGACAATCTGACCCCCGAAGGCCACCGGCTGCTGGCGCTGTTGACGACCATTGTCATCCTGTGGGTCAGCGAGGCGGTGCCCATCGGCGTGACGGCTCTGCTGGCGGGCGCGGGGCTGATTCTTTTAAAGATCCAGCCCGCCCAGAAGGCCTGGGCGCCCTTTGCCAGCCCGGCGGTCATGTTCGTGTTGATGATCATGATGTTCGGGGTGGTCCTAAACGAGGTCGGCCTGGCCAACCGCCTGATGAACTACCTGCTGAAGTTTGCCGGCACCAAGGTCAAGCGCTTGAGCCTGATTCTGGCCATCGGCTGCACCCTCACCTCCTCCGTCTTTCACGACGCCACGATCACGGTCATCATGGTCTTTGCCTTCGTGCCGGTCTTCATGAGCATGGGGATGAAGCCGGGCAAGGGCCACCGGCTGCCCACCTTTTTCTTTCTGCTCATCCCGCTGTCGGCCTCGGCCGGCGGGTTCGCCACCCTGCTGGGCGGCGGGCGCAACCCGCTGGCCCTGGAGATCCTTCAGAAGTTCAGCGGGGGGCAGATCAAAATCGGCTTTCTGGAATACATCGTCATCCAGTTCCCCATCTGCATCCTGACCGCTGTCGCCACCTGGGCGATCCTGTGGGTTTTGCTGCGGCCCAAGGAAAAAGAGCTGGTGGGCATCGAGCTGGCCGACCCGGGCCCCATGAGCGGCCAGGAGTGGTGGGTCCTGGTGGTCTTTGTGATCACGTTCATTCTCTGGTTCTCGGGCGACCTGACCGGCTGGCACTACAGCGTGCCGGCGGCCTTTGCCCTGCTGGGCTTCTGCGCGCCCGGCTGGATCAGCTTCCGGGCCATTTGCGACAAATTCCCGTGGGAGTCCTGGATCGTCTTCGGCGCCGGGGTCTCGCTGGGGGTTTCGATGCTGGACAGCGGCGCCGGGCGCTTTCTGGCCGAGACCCTGCTGCCGCTGCTGGACGGCCAGCCCACGTTTGTGGTCTACTACGGGATGGGTTTTTTCGGGTCGTTCCTCTCCAGCCTGATGAGCAACTCGGCGGCCGTGGCCCTGATGCTCCCCATCACCCTGCCCATGGCCGAGCTGATGCAGATGTCGCCCCAGTCCGTGGCCATGCTGGCGCCCATGACGACCTCCTTTATTATGCTCGTGATCGGCTGCCCCCCCACCATCATCGCATACAGCACCGGCTACTTCAGCCAGAAGGAGTTCATCAAGATCGCGGTTCCCTGGTGCCTGATCCTGCTGGCGATTTGCACCCTGAGCGTCATGGTCTACTGGCCATTGATCGGGTTTGTCAAATAGCGGTTCGATGCACCACGAAGAGAGGTTTTTTTCACCCAAGGGCTTGCTTCGGGCAAGCCCACCACCTGAAACAAGGGGAAGCGCCATGTTCAAAACACCCAGTTACATCATGCTGGTCGATGATGAGGAAGATTTCGTGGAAATGCTGAGCCTGCGGCTCACCGAAAAGGGCGAAAAGGTCGTCTCGGCCTTCAGCGGCCAGGAGTGCCTGGACTCCTTGGAAAAATCGGATATCGACGTCGTCATCCTGGATGTCAAAATGCCGGGCATGGACGGCATTCAAACCCTGCAGGAAATCAAGAAGCGCCACCCCCTGGTGGAGGTGATCATGCTCACCGGCCACGGCACCATGGAGGCCGCCATCCAGGGCATGAAGCTCGGCGCATACGATTTTCTCTTCAAACCCGCGGACTTCGACGATCTGACCGAAAAGCTGGACAAGGCCAGAAAGCGCAAACACGACCAGGAGGAAAAAATCCGCAGCGCCGAGGCCGACATGCTGCTGCGCACTTCCAAAATATAGCTCCGGTGCCAGCCAACGCATTCGAAAACCCTTTTTAGCGGCGAGGGCCTGCCCGCTGACACGCACCGCTTGATCGCGGCGATACCCGTTTGACTGCGCCAGCGGCCCGTGGTATTTGAGCGAAAATTGAAAAACTCGGCACCACCCCCTAACAGGACGGCACCATGACCCAGGAAACCGAACTCGCCAACGTCTCCATGGCCAACACCAAAAAAGAACTGCTGGACGCTTACCAGGAGGCCAAAAAACGTGTCGACACGTTGACCAAGGACCTGCTGGATGCCGAGAAGGCCCGCAAACGGCTGGAAAAACAAACGGCCGCAACCACCGCCGACGCCCAGGCGGCGCAGGACCCCGTGCAGCGCCTGCACGACCTGCGTGGGACGATCAGCCGTGAATTGACCGACCTGGCGGAGCGCTTCGAGCACGAAATCGAAACCTACCGCAAGATTAAGTCCGCCATCGAAACCAAACGCGAGGAGCTCGACACCCTCTACGAGGTGGAAACGGCCGCCTCCGACCTGGCCGCCCTGATTGACGCCCAGCGTGCGAAGAAAGCGCAATACGAGCACGAGATGGCAGCCCAGAAAGCGGCCTTCGAGACCGAGATGCAGGAAATGCGCGCCGGCTGGCAGCGCGAAAAGGCCGAGCATGATCGGCGGGTCAAAGAGCAGGCGGAGGCCCTCGACACCCAGCGCCAACGGGAAAAGGAGGAATACGCGTACGCCTTTGCTCGGGAAAAGGAACAGCGCCAAAACGCGCTGGAGGACGAGCTGCAGGCCCTTGCCAAGGAGATCGCCGTAAAGCGCGGCGAATTTGAAACCGCCCATCAGCAGCGCAAGGCCGAACTCGATGCCCGGGAGGAAGCCCTGGCCGTACGGGAAAAAGAGATGGCGGCCCTCCAAAAAGAGGTCGAAAGTTTCCCCAAGCGCAGCGAGGCTGCGGTTCAGGCGGCCGTGGCGGAAGCCAGCGAGCGCATCACGCGGGCCTCCGAAAACGCCCAGGCGTTGATGCAAGCCCGCTTCGAGGGTGAAAAGAACGTCCTCCTGGGAAAAATCGAGGCGCTTGAAAAGCTGGTGGCTTCCCAGACGGCTCAAATCAACGATCTGTCCAAAAGAAACGAACAGGCCTACGAGAAGGTTCAGGATATCGCCAACCGGGCCGTCGCCGCCTCCCGCCGGGAAGGTTATCCGGCGCCCGCTTACCATGCCGCCCCTTCGGCCCGCAACGACAGCCAGGGCTGAAAGATCCGCGCCTCCCGGCCCACAGGCCCCGCCCGAGGCCGGGCTGGGCCGCCGCCGCTCCTCCATCCGCTTCGCCCCCCCTGGAGACCGATTCAAGCCGGTCGGCTATGATTTTCAAAGCCTCGGCCCGAAACCGGTTGATTCTTGATTGGTGCGTGCCTATGTTGCGTCTCAGTCCCACCAAAACCGCGGTGGGCCTGGCTTCAGGCTTCCGCCGGGGCATGCAGCCCGCCGGCCGGGGGCCGCTGGAGCGGCCCGACTAGGTCGGCGCGCCGTGACGCAGCGCTTGCAAACCGTCGGAACCAGAGGGAGGCCGCCACCATGACATCCGACAACCGCCCCCACGCCCCCCGTGAAAACCCGAGCGGTCCCGCTGCCGCGGCCAGCCCGGTAGACGCGCAAACCCCCAGCCATTACGTGGGCATCGGCGCTTCGGCCGGCGGTTTGGAGGCCATCGAGGCCTTCATCAAAAACATGCCCCCCCACAACGCCCTGGCCTTCATCATCGTTCAGCATCTCTCCCCGGACTACAAGAGCCTGATGGCCGAGCTGCTCTCCAAGCGCACCCAAATGCCCGTTCACCGCGCAGAAAACGGCATGCGCGTCAGCGCCGGGAGCATCTACCTGATCCCGCCCAAAAAACACCTGACCATCTTCCACGGCAAGCTGCTCCTCAGCGATCCGGAGCGGTCGCGCTCGGGGATTTTTTTGCCCATCGACATTTTTCTGCGCTCCCTGGCGGATGATCAGGGCGAAAAGGCCGTCGGCATCATCTTGTCGGGCACCGGCAGCGACGGCATGCGTGGGGTGCGGGCCATCAAGGAATCCGGCGGTATGGTGATGGTCCAGGACGAAGCCAGCGCCAAGTTCGACGGCATGCCGCGCAGCGCCATATCCACCGGGCTGGCCGACTTCATCCTGCCGCCCGAGGAGATGCCCCGGCAGCTGCTGCGCTTTGTCAAACACCCCGAGCAGACCCGCTCGGCGCGCTCCGACACCATCCTGACCGATGAGGACGGACTGACGCGCATCTTCGCCCTTCTGCGGGATCGGCACAAGATCGACTTCACCTACTACAAACCCTCGACGGTGGTGCGCCGGATCGAACGGCGGATGACCATCAATCACATCAACGAGCTGCGCGACTATGTCAAATTCCTGGAGAGCTACCCCCGGGAAGTGTCCATCCTCTACCGAGAGCTGCTTATCGGGGTGACCAGCTTCTTCCGCGACCCGGAGGCCTTCGACCTACTTGCCAGAGAATACCTGCCGGCCTTGCTGGAGCGGGTGCAAAGCCCGCTGGTGCGCTTTTGGGTGGCGGGGTGCTCCACCGGCGAGGAAGCCTATACCCTGGCGATGATCTGCCGAGAGGCGGTGGAAAGCGCGGGCAAAAAGATCAATGTCAAGATCTTTGCCACCGACGTGGACAGCGATGCCGTCGTCCAAGCCGGAAACGGCATCTACCCCGAGAGCATCGCCGCGGACCTGGCGCCCCCCTACCTGTCCAAGTACTTCATCCGCCGCGACGATTCGTTCCAGATCGCCCGCAGCATCCGGGAGATGGTGGTCTTCGCCCAGCACAACCTGATCAAGGACCCGCCCTTCACCAATATCGATCTGGTCACCTGCCGCAACCTGCTGATCTACCTCCAGCCCGTGCTGCAGCGCAAGGTGCTGGAGTACTTCAATTTTTCCCTCAACGCAAACGGTCTGCTGTTTTTGGGGCACAGCGAAACCGTCGGGGAGATGGCGGATTACTTCGACCCGCTCAGCCACAAGTGGAAACTCTACCGCTCCAAGGGCAAAAGCAAAGAACCCAGCCCGGAGCTGGAGATATCCAAGGCCCGTTTCAGCCCGGGGCGACTGCTGCGCCCCCATTTTCTGGGGCCGCCAAAGCCCATGCGGCTTCACGAGGAGGAGCGCATACTGGACCGCCTGCTGGACGCCCTGGCGGAGGACTACGTTCCCCTGACCATGGTGGTCAACGATGGGCTGG